>DATCBF010000412.1:0-10078 GCA_036512025.1 Solirubrobacterales bacterium | reverse complement strand
CGGAGCCAACTGGGTCAGATAGATCGAGATCGCAACCGAGAGCGGCGCCGCCAGACAGATCGCGATGAACGAGGTGACGACGGTGCCGTAGAGGAACGGCGCGGCGCCGAAGCGTTTGGCGACCGGGTTCCAGTCGTTCGTCGTAACGAACTTGAGGCCGAATTCCTGGATCGCCGGCCAGGCGAGGTGGATGACCTCGTAGACGATGCCGGCAATGACGACGACGGCAAGCGCTGCTGCGAGGCCGGAAAGGCCTCGCAGCAGCGGGTCGCCGATGCGGTCGGTGAGGTTGCGCCGGGCCCGCAGAACTGGGTTGCTGAGGGTCCCGGCCTCCACCTAGCCGCCGATCTTCGCGATCGCTTCTTTGCCGGCCGCGACGACCTGCTTGGGCAGCGGCGCGAAATCGAGGTCGGGCCCGTAGGACTGGCCTTCGGTGATCGCGTATTCGATGAATTTCTTCATCTCCGTCGCCTTTTCGGTTTCCAGCGGCACGATCACGTAGGTGTAGGTCGAGATCGGGTAGGCGCCCTTGGCCGAGGCCGGCAGTTCCGCCAGCGAGATTTCGTTGTTGGGGCCGATCTTGCTGACCGCCGCGGCGGCCGCTTCGACGCTCTTCACGCCCGGTTCGGGGAATTCCCCGGCCGAGTTTTCGACCAGCGGCATGCTCAGTTCGCTGGAGATCGCGTAGGCGAGACCGACGTAGCCGATCGAGCCGTCGGTCTGGCCGATCGCCGCGGCGACGCCGTCGTTCTTTTCGGCGCCGACGCCGGTCGGGAACTTGACCTGGGTCGAAGTGCCGACGGTCGACTTGAATTCGGGGCTGACCGTCGAGAGGTAATTGGTGAAGGCGTAGGTGTCACCGCTGCCGTCGCTGCGGTAGACGGGCGTGATCTTGGTGCTCGGCAGCTGGGCGCCGGGGTTGAGCTTGGCGATCGCCGGGTCGTCCCACTGCGTGATCTTGCCGAGGTAGATGCCGGCCAGGACTTCGCCGTTCAGTTTGAGGTTTTCGGGCGCGCCCTTGACGTTGTAGGCGGGCACGGTGCCGCTCAAGGCCCAGGGGATCTGCTCGACGCCTTCGGCTTCGGAGAACTGGTCTTCCGTCAGTGGCGCGTCGGAGGCGCCGAAATCGACCGTCCGCGAGGTGATCTGGTCGATCCCGCCGCCGCTGCCGATCGCGCCGTAGGTGACCGTCGCTTCGGTCTTGCTCGCGTAGTCGGACTGCCATTTCGACATCAGCGGGGCAACCAGCGTGCTGCCGGCGCCGACCAGCGGTGAGTTGGCCGAGCTGCTGCTGTCCGAGGAAGAGCTGCCGCAGGCGGCAACCGAAATTGTGAGCGCCAGCGCCGTACCGACGCTGAGGAGTCTCTTGGTCACGCAAATCTCCTTAGGTTTGTGGACGATCTGTGGCGCACACTCTCAGCGGCCTCCGGGCAGCTTGTTACCTGGCTGTATCGAAGATGTAAAAAGAATGTGAATAGCCCAAACCCGGGAGCGGAAGGCCTCTCAGCCATCCGGAGAGAACCGATAGCCAATCCCATTGTGGGTGTGGATCAGCCGTTGCTCGGGCAGGGCGTCGCCGAGCTTGGAGCGCAGGCGGCTGACGTAGACGTCGACCGAACGGTCAGCATGACGGGGCTGGCAACCCCAGACCTTCGAGTAGAGCTCCTCGCGGGTCATGATCCGCTGCGGGTGCGAAGCCAGCGTGATCAGCAGCTGCAGCTCGCGCATCGTCAGGCTCAGGGGCCTGCCGTCAACCAGGGCGGCGTGCTCCTCGGGCCTGATCTCAAGTCGGCCCGCCAGGTACTGAGGAGCATGTCCGTTCTCTCCCACCATGGTCGCTGAGCATGGCGGGGCGGGGCCTTGCCGCGGTTATCTCGACGTGAATCTGTTGTGAACGAGTTGTGAACGCGCGGAGTCGTCAGGAGGCGACGACGGGCGCGGGCTCGGCGGCCGGCTCGGGAACCGGCATCTCGATTCCGGCCGGCGCCTCGGCGACGGCCGTGGATGTCGACTCCGGTTCGAACCGATAGCCGACTCCAAAGTGAGTGTGGATGTAGCTCCAGCCGGGCGAGCGCTTCTCGAGCTTCTGGCGCAGCTTGCGGATGAAGACGTCGACCGAGCGGTCGCCGTGCGCCATCGCGTATCCCCAGACCCGCTGGTAGATCGTCTCGCGCTCCAGCACTTGGCCCTTGGCCTCCGCGAGCAGGTGCAGCAGCTCGAACTCGCGGCGGGTGAGGTCGAGGCTGCCACCGCTGACAAAGGCCTGAAACTGGTCGGCGCGGATCTCCAGCTCGGCGGCGACCAGCGGGCCGGACTCCTCATCGGAGCGGCCGCGGCGACGGCGACGGGAGACGGCTTCGATCCGGGCGATCGCCTCCTCGGGGTGACAAGGCTTGGTGATCCAGTCATCGATTCCGAGGCGCAGCCCGCGGACGCGCTGGGCGACGGTCGAGCGGCCGGTGCAGACGATGACGCCGAGATCGGGAAGCATTCCGCAGACCCGCTCGAGGTAGCTCCAGGCTTCGTCGCCGAGCATCGCCGGGTCGATCAGGAGCGCGTTCAGCTTCATCGCCACCAGCTCCTCAGGCGGGATCGCGCTGCCGACGTTGCGCTGCTGCCAGCCGGCGGCCTCGGTGCGCTTGCCGAGAACGGTCACGAAGCCACTGTCGTTATCGAGAACCGCGAGCCTGATGGTCTGGGATGAGTTCAAGTGGCAGGCGACGTTTGGACGCCCGCGGGCGAGAACCGGCCCGCGCGACAGCACGATTGTATGCAACCGAGACGGCAGAACTGAAATGAATTCCCCTGCGTTCACAGGATTTTCACAGGTGGATTTCCCGTAATTGCGGCAAACGGCGCCTGAGACGTGGTCCGCGGCGGTGCGCTAGATTGCCGGGCATGAAGACTCCTTCGCGCCGCCTCCAACTGACAGCCGCGATCTGCGCGGCGCTGACGATGCTTCTCATTGCCTCGCCGCTGGCGATCGCCGACGATGGAGTCGGCCTGGCCGGTCCGACCACCGACAAGACCGTAACCTTCTTCTGCTTCGGCGTTATCGCCTTCTTCGCGATCCTGGTGATCGTGATGTCGCTGATCCAGGGCAAACTGGAGAAGCGCAAAGAACGGCGCCGCTACGACCTGGAACGCTACGGCTAGAACGCGCTAGGCGAGACGGAAGCCGCTGAGCAGGCGCTTCTCACTCTCACCCTCTATCTCGGCGACCACCTCGACCTTCCCCTCCAGGGGGGTGCCGCGGATCTTGGTCGCCAGCAGGTCGTCGACCTGGAAGATCCCGGCCGAGTTGTTGAGCTCGATCTCGATCCGCACCGGCCGCTCCTCGCCGGCCTCGATCCGGACCTCGTCGACGGCGGCCGCCGAAATCGAGTGGATCCCCTCCTGTCCGGCCTCGATCGGAATCCGGGTGCGACCCTGCGCCATGTCCAGCGCATCGGCAACCCGGACCACACCCGCCTCGAGGGTGTAGGGCTCACCACGCCGACGATGGCCGATGATCGAATGCAAGATCTCCGAGGCGATCACGGTGCGCTCCGGCTCGCGGTAAGAGCCGGCGAGCAAGCGATCAAGGGCTCCCTGGGCGAGGAACAGCGAGTACTCCTCGTGATCGGCGCGGTGGATCGACATGCCGACGTCGTGCAGCAGCGCCCCGCCGGCGACGACCACCTCGGCGTCGCGGGCGGTCATCCCGTGGTCGGTGACGACGCTGGGCTCCACCCCGCCCTTGACTAGCAACCGCAGCAACCGCAGGGCCACGTTGAGCACGATCTGCATGTGGACCCAGGAGTGGTCCGACATCCCCAGGCGCTCGGCGTGGACCTGCGCCATGTACCACCAAGTCCGAACCTGTTCGTCCTCGTTTACTGACTTGAGGAAGCCCTCGAGCTTGCGGTTGCCTCGGGTCGGCGCCCTTACCGATGCCTCGGCAATCGCCTCTTTGGGTGGCTTACGGCTAGGGCCGTCCGGGCTAGGCGTCGGGACGGAATCGCTCATCGCGGGCATCGTAAGGGAGGGGTCGGGTGCCCCTCCCGACCGGCGTCAGCCGCAAACCGGCCAGGGACTGGAGCCGGACCGCGAATAGAGCAGGGCGGCACGGTAATCCTGTTCGTCCTCCGGGGCGGCTGCCGGGTCGCCCGAACCGCCGACGGATTCCCAGGTTCCGTAGTCGAACTGATATTTGCCTCGGTAGCTGCCATCAGAGGAGACGGCCGTCGGGTCGTCCCCGGACTCACAGGCCGCGATCGATTCGAGGGTGGCGATAGTGACGCCACCGGGGAGAGTCGCGAAGGCTTCCCGGCGCCGCTTGCGGACTTCGGCACGGTGGGCGATGCGGATCTCGTGGACCTGGACGCGGATCAGCCGGTGGAAACTGATCACCGGGCGCCGTAAGGGCGCAAGCCTGAGGGCCTTGGCGTCGCCGACAGCCAGGTGGCCGGAGGGCGCATCCGGGCCGGCCGCGGCGAGCGCCGCGGCCGGGAAGGCGATGGCCGCGATCAGGACAGGGACGATATATGTGCGTTTTGTGAGCAAGCGGGGAACCCTGGAGGGGTTGGCCTGCCCTATGGGTGACGCAGCGCACACATAGACCCGAGTCCGAGCGGATCGTCACTAGCTCAGGCACGAAGCGACGAATCCAAACGCGTGCTGCATCCCTTCCTGCAGACACGAGGCCGCATTTACCCGCGCATACGCCGCGGTCTCGCCGGTCGAAAGCTGACGCAGTCCAGCCGTTACTCGGCGGCCTTGGCGGTGAGCATTGCCAGGCCTGGAAGGGTGCGGAAGGTTGTCTTCTCGGCCTTGCCGAAACCGGAATCTCCGAGCCAGGTCGAGATCTGCTCGACGGTGTAGGTGTCGGCCCCGGAGGTGAGGTGGAAGAAGAGGCCGAGGATCGAGCCGGCGTCGGGCTTCTGGCCCTCCGGGCGGTCGTAGAGGTCGAGGACACAGAGCGGCGCTCCCGGACGCAATGCCTCGCGGATGCGGGCGAAGAGGGCTTTGATCTGGTCGGGATTGAGGTGATGGACGATGTTGAAGCAGAGGGCGCCGTCGTGCTGGCCCTCGAAATCGGTCTTGAACATGTCGCCCTCGAGATGGCGAACGCGGTCTTCCATCCCCGCGCCGGAGACGATCTCGCGTCCGATCCGGGCGCTCCCCGGCAGATCTACGATCGTCGCCTTCAGACCCGGATGACGGCGGCAGAGCGCCATCGAGTACTCGCCATGAGCGCCGGCGACGTCGAGCAGTGAATGCGCGTTTGCCGGTAGCGGCACCCGCTTCGCGACATCGGCGCTGGAGAGACGGGCGAGCTGGTGCTGGCCGCGGATGTAGGAGCCCCAGTAGGGATCGTCGGCGGGCTTGTCGTGCAGCTCGACGTGGTGACCGTCACGGACGAGATCCTCCAGCCCCTGCCACCAGGACCAGTATTCGGCGGTGTCGGCAAGGAAGTCGCCGAGGTAGCGATCCGAGGCCGGGTCGAGCCAGCGGCGGGCTCGCCTGGTCATCTCATAGCGCCCGTCCGGACGCATCTCAATGTGGCCCAGCGAGGCGACCACGTCGAGGACTCGTTCGGTCCCCTGAGCCTTGAGGCCGAGGTGTTCCGCCAGCTCGGCGGGCTCACGCGGCCCCTCTGCCAGAGCTCCCAGCATCCCGGTCCGCTGGGCGACCTGGAGCGAACGAGCCACCGGCATCGCCAGCATCGCCTCACCGATCGGGGTCGGTATCTGATTAGCGAGCAGACCTATCCGCTCGATCAGGCCGTCGGGGGCGGCGATGACTCGCATTGGCCAACCCTAAGCAATCGGCGATGATCTCACCATGGATGCACCGACTTCGCGCCTGCTACTCGCCTGCCCGGACCGGCCGGGGTTGATCGCCGCCGTCAGCGGCTTCCTCGCCGATGCCGGGCTGAACATCATCAATGCCGACCAGCACTCCACGG
The DNA here is from genome assembly GCA_036512025.1 of Solirubrobacterales bacterium. Taxonomy (GTDB): domain Bacteria; phylum Actinomycetota; class Thermoleophilia; order Solirubrobacterales; family 70-9; genus DATCBF01. The sequence continues at coordinate 4,128 of DATCBF010000412.1, read as the reverse complement.
CAGAGGGGCGCTTCTTCATCCGCATGGTCTTCGACTCGGCGCCCGACGACCTGCGGGCAGAGCTGTATCGCCGCTTCGAGCTGGAGATGGCGGAGCCGATGCGGATGGACCACCGCTTCGCCGAGGCGGACGAGCGCAAGCGAGTCGCGATCATGGTCTCCCGCGAGGATCACTGCCTCTCCGACCTGCTCTGGCGCTGGCGCAGCGGCGAGCTCGGCGCCGACGTGGTCGCCGTCGTCTCCAATCACCCCGACCACGCCGACCAGGTCGCCTCGCTCGGCCTCCCCTTCCACCACGTGCCGGTCGAGGAGGGCTCCAAGGCCGAGGCCGAGGCGCGGATGCTGGCGCTGTTCGACGGCAAGATCGATCTGCTTGTCCTCGCCCGCTACATGCAGGTCCTCTCCGCCGACTTCCTGCGAAGCCTCGAAGCGCCGGCGATCAACATCCACCACAGCTTCCTGCCGGCCTTCGTCGGCGCCGACCCCTACCGGCGCGCTCACGAGCGCGGGGTCAAGCTGATCGGCGCCACCGCCCATTACGTGACAGAGGATCTCGATGCCGGACCTATCATTGACCAGGACGTGACCCGTGTCAGTCACCGCGACGAGGTCGATGACCTGATGCGGATCGGCCGCGATATCGAGCGTCTGGTGCTCGCCCGCGCGGTCAAGGCCCAGATCGACGATCGGGTGCTGCTCGACGGGGCCCGTACGGTCGTGTTTTAGGATTTCCCGCAATTTGCAGTATATTTTTTGAGCATTGACGATAGCCACCGACAGCGTCGGCTCGACAAAGCGGACGCTCCTTACCTTCACGCCGCTCTCACACCTCGATCAGGCCCGCGAGCTGGTGGCGGCAATTCAGCAGCTCTCTCTCGCCGGCTCGATCGAAGAAATCCAACGGGTGGTCCGCACCGCCGCCCGTCGCCTGACCGGCGCCGACGGCGCCACCTTCGTCCTCCGCGAAGGCGACACTTGCTACTACGCGGACGAGAACGCGATCTCACCCCTCTGGAAGGGCCAGCGTTTCCCGATCGAGGCCGACATCAGTGGCTGGGCGATGACGAACGGGCGCCCGGCGGTGATCGAGGACATCTACGCCGACGACCGCATCCCCCACGACGCCTACCGCTCGACCTTCGTCAACAGTCTGGCGACGGTCCCGATCCGCACCCTCGACCCGGTCGGGGCGATCGGCAACTACTGGGCGGAGCGCCACCAGCCCACCTATCGCGAGGTCGAGCTTTTGCAGGCCTTGGCCGACTCGACTGCGGTGGCGATGGAGGCGGTCCAGATCAACCGCCAGCTCGAGGAGGAGCGCCTCGACGCCCTGCAGCGACTGGCCCGCGTCGCCGAGTATCGCGATGACGCCACCTTCAAGCACACCGAGCGCGTCGCCGGCACCGCTCAGCGGCTCGGCGAGCTGCTTGGGCTGCCGCGGTCGGAGATCGCGCTGATCTACCAAGCCGCCCCGCTGCACGACATCGGCAAGCTCACCATCCCAGACTCGATCCTGCTCAAACCTGAACGGCTGACGCGCGAGGAGTTCGAGCAGGTCAAAGGGCATGCGACCGCCGGGGCCACCCTGCTCTCCGGCAGCCACTCCGAAGTCCTCTGTCTCGCCGAGGAGATCGCCCTCACCCACCACGAGTGGTGGGACGGCAGCGGTTACCCGGCCGGCCTCAGCGGCAAGGACATACCGATCGCGGGACAGCTCGTCGCCCTTGCCGACGTCTTCGACGCGCTCACCCACGAGCGCCCCTACAAGAAGGCGTGGCCGCTGGCCAAAGCGCTCGAGGAGATCGACGATCTCAGAAACCGGCAGTTCGACCCCGAGATCGTCGACGCCTTCACCAAGATGACGCCCGGCGCCTTCATCACCCAGCGTGACCCGGCCCAAGCCGGCTGAGCGACAATCTGGCTGGCTGGCCAGTTTATTCGCTATCGTCTCGCCCGAGTGAGCGAACGCGCCGAAACCGCACCGCCGCCGCGACTGGTCGCGCCAAATCCGCTCCCGCCGGGACCGCGAGTGCCGGCGATCGTGCAGGGCCTGCGCTACACCCGCGACCCGCTGGGGTTCCTCGCTCGCTTCCAGCGACGCTACGGCGACATCTTCACCATCCGCTTCCCCTATTTCGGGAGCGTCGTCTACGTCGCCTCTCCCGATCTCGTCAAAGCCGTCTTCACCGGCTCCCCGTCGATCTTCCACGCCGGCGAGGCAAACGCCACCGTTCTGGAGCCGGCGCTGGGGCCAAACTCGGTGCTGACCCTCGACGACGACCCCCACCTACGCCAGCGCAAGCTGCTGTTGCCGCCCTTCCACGGGGACCGCATCCTCCGCTACGGCGAGCTGATGCGGGAGATCACGCTTCGCGAGATGGAGAGCTGGCCGGTGGGCGAGCCATTCGCGCTTCGCACCCACACGCAGCGGATCACCCTTGCCGTGATCATGCGCGCCGTCTTCGGGGTTCACGACGAGGATCGGCTTGGCCGCTTCGGCAAGCTGATCGACGACTTCAGCAAGCGCGTCAACCTGATCACCGCCTTCCCGGGGCTGCGTCGCAACCTGGGGCCATTCAGCCCGTGGATGCGCTTCCTGCGCTCACGCGAGGCGCTCGACGAGTTCATCTACGAGGAGATCGCCCTGCGACGAGCCGAGGTCGAGGCCGAAGGCCGCGAGGGAGACGACGTGCTCTCGCTCTTGCTGGCGGCCCGCCACGACGACGGCAGCCCGATGAGCGACGAGGAGCTGCGCGACGAGCTGGTGACGGTGCTCGGAGCGGGGCACGAGACCACCGCCACCGCGCTGGCCTGGGCGATGGAGCGGCTCCTGCGCACACCGCGGGCGATGGGGCGCCTGCGTGAGTCGATCGAGGCCGGCGAGGACGACTACCTCGACGCGACGATCAAGGAGACGCTGCGGGCGCGGCCCGTGATCGTCGATGTCGCTCGCAAGCTGACCGCGCCGGTCTCTGTCGGTGGCTACGAGCTGCGAGCCGGCACCTTTGTCCTGCCGGCAATCGCGGCCCTGCACTACCGCGAAGATCTCTTCCCGGAGCCGGAGGAGTTCCGCCCGGAGCGCTTCCTCGACGGCAAGGCCGACACCTACGCCTGGATCCCTTTCGGTGGCGGCACCCGCCGCTGCGTCGGCGCCGCCTTCGCCGAATACGAGATGCGGGTGATCCTGCGCACGATCCTCGAGCGGGCCGACCTCACCGCCGCCGATCCCAGGCCCGAACGGGTCAAGGTTCGAAACATCACCCTCGCCCCGGGCAAGGGCAGCCTGGTCAGCCTGGATCGCCCGCTGCGCTGAGCGCCCGGTCGGCCTGCTCCCACTGCTCGTAGAGCTCGGCCACCGTGCGTTTGGCCGCCGCATGACGCTCGCCGGCTCGCTCGGCCTGGGTCGGGCTCGACCATGCAGCCGGGTCGGCCAGTTCCTCCTCGAGCTCCCGCAGCTCGGCTTCGGCCTTCTCGATCCGCTCCTGCAGGCGCGCGGCCTTGCGGCGGGCATTGTTGGAGGGGCCGGCGGGCCGGCGGCGCTTACCCCCCGCGGCGGCCGGCTTCTTCGAGGCGGCGACGGAGGCGACCTCCTCTTCGTCGCGATCGCGCTGGTATGTCGCCCAGCCGACGGGATGGCTGCGCAGCTCGCCTCCCTCGCAGACCAGAGTGCGACTGCCGACCGCCTCTAACAGGGCGCGGTCGTGGGAGATCAGGATCACGGCCCCGGTGAAGGCAGAGAGCGCGTCCTCCAACGCCTCACGGCTCTCGATGTCTAGATGGTTGGTGGGCTCGTCGAGGATCAGGACATTGGCGCCGGAGGCGACCAGGATCGCCAGCGAGAGGCGGCGCTGCTCACCACCGGAGATGTCGCGCAGCTGCTTGTTGGCATCGGCGCCGGAGAAGAGGAAGCCGCCCAGCAGATCGCGCACTTTCTGCCCCGCCAGGCCGGTCTCGCGAGCGGCGGCGTCGAGCACGGTGCCATCGCCGGCCGCGGTGTCGGCATGCTGGGAGAGATAGCCGATCTTGACGTTGTGGCCGGTGCGGATGCTGCCACCGGCGGGCTCCTTGGCCCCGGCCAGAGTCTCGATCAGCGTCGTCTTGCCGGCGCCGTTGGGCCCGATCAGGACCA
>DATCBF010000411.1:0-2066 GCA_036512025.1 Solirubrobacterales bacterium | reverse complement strand
TCGAGCCACGCACCCCGGTTGGGGATCAACTTGGCCGCGTAGAGGAGGCGGCCGGTGGCCCGGTCCTCGGCAGCGGTGAAGTACACACCTGGCGAGCGGACCAGCTGCGACACGACCACCCGCTCGGTACCGTTCACGATGAACGTTCCCTCGCCGGTCATCATCGCGAAGTCGCCCATGAAGACCTCGGCTTCCTTGATCTCGCCGGCGTTCTCGCCGGTCTTGATGTGCAGCCGGGTGTTGATGCGCAGTGGGGCGGAGAAGGTCATATCCCGCTGGCGGCAATCCTCTTCGTCGTATTTGGGCTCCCCAAATTCGTAGTCGAGAAAGCGCAGCTCGTAGTTCTTTCCGGTGTAGTCCGTGATCGGGTTGATCTCGTTGAACAACTCCCGGAGACCTTCTCTCTTGAACCACTCAAATGAATCAAGCTGGGTCTGGATTAGGTTTCCGACCTCAAGCTTGTCTGCAATCTGGCCGTACGACTTGCGGGCGGCAGTAGTGGAAAGAGAAAGGACCATATGCTAAAGTTCCCCCGAGAAGGAATGCGCGCGGGCACGCGCGGCGACGGGCACAATCCCGTATCGTAGCAAAAACCCGCGTAGAACGGCCTTCCGTGCCCGTCCGAACCGCTTGGTGCGATCCGGCTCGGGCTCGATCGGGGGTGCTGATTCTATCGAACGCGCCGGATTCGAGGCGTCCGGCTCCCAATTGCCGGAATCGCCTCGTCTGGTCCTGAGGGGCCTACTTGATCTCGACGGTGGCGCCTGCCTCCTCGAGCTTCGCCTTGTGGGCGTCGGCCTCCGCCCTCGGAATGGCTTCGCGGATCGCCTTCGGCGCCGCGTCGACCAGGTCCTTCGCCTCCTTGAGGCCGAGACCGGTGATCTCACGGACCGCCTTGATGACGTTGATCTTGGCGTCGCCGGGGTGGGTGAGGATGACCGTGAACTCGGTCTGCTCCTCGGCCGGGGTGTCGGCTGCTGCCGTCGGGGCGGCTGCGGCGGCGACCGGGGCGGCGGCTTTGATGCCGAGCTTGTCCTCCATGAGCTTCACGGCGTTGACGACATCGAGGACCGTCCAGGTCTCGAGCGCGTCGACGAACTCCTCGGGGGTGAGTGTCTTGGTGGCCATTGGTTCTCCTTAAATAACTCGTGAAAAGGGCTTGAGTCCGATCGGTTGGTGCCGGCTAGGCGGCGAGCTTGTCGCGATAGGCCTCGAGAGTCGCCGCGAGCGTGGAAAGGGGCGAGTCGATCGCGGCCGCCAGGGTTGAGAGGGGTCCGAGCAGCGCCGCAGCCAGACGGCTGAGCAGCACCTCGCGGGAGGGAAGTTCGGCGAGGGTGCGCACGTCGTTGCCGTCGAGGACCTGGCCTTCGGCGAGCCCGGCCACAAGTGGCAGAGTGCGCGTGGTCCGGAAGTGATCGAAGAGGATGCGGGCGGGCGCGGAGAGGTCCCCGTAGCCGATCGCCAGGCCGACGGGGCCGCTGAGGACATCCGCGAAGCCCGATGCACCGGCCTCCACCGCCGCGCGCCTCGCGAGCGTGTTCTTGACGACGATGTAGTCGATTCCCTCGGCGCGGAGCCGTCGGCGCAGGTCCTCGAGTTGCCGGACCGTGAGGCCGCGGTAGTCGGTGACGACCGCCGAGGTCGCCCGCGAGAGCATGTCGGCCAACTGGGTCACGGCCGCGACCTTGCGCGACCCTGCCCTCGTGGCCGTGGGCTTGTCGGTACTGGTGGGTGCCATTGCTGCCTCCGTCGGGGCCGCGCCTCCGCCGATGGCGGATCACGGCGGCGGGGCGCACCGCTTGGCGCATTCCGACAGCCTTGCCCACCTACGCAGGACATTGAGCGGAACGCGGTCACGCACCTGCGGTCTTCGGCGAACGGACGACGGCGAGTCGTCTTTCTGGAAGGGCGACAGCGTAGCAGGCGTAGCCCGGTTGTCGCGAGCGCGCGACCGAAGGCAACGCTGGTCGGCCTGCACACACTGGCGCTGTGGACACGTGGGCCTCTCGCTGCTTCAGGAGCGGGTTGCCGAGGCCGGCGCGACCATCACGATCGTCTCGGCTCCC
>DATCBF010000410.1:0-2959 GCA_036512025.1 Solirubrobacterales bacterium | reverse complement strand
TCACCAGGAGATGCGGTTCTTTCCGGTGACTGCCGCCAAAATGGGGCGCTCGGAGCCCTATGTGGGCCCCGCCGGCCTGCGCGAATATCTGGGAGACATCGCGGGGGTCTGGGAGGAGCTCCTGATCACCCCGGCGCGGATCAAATCCGATGGCGAGCGGATGCTGGTCCGCGGCAGGGTCTACCTGCGCAATCGCCAGCTGGGGATTCGGGATATGCCGGCCGGCTGGATCTGGGATACCCGGGACGACCTTCTCGTCCGCGGCGAAGTTTTTGCCGACCCCCAGCAGGCCGCGCTGCGATTCGCCGAGCTCGTCGCTGCTGAGATTCCAGACGCCGTTACGTCCGCTGGATAAGTTTCAGGCCCTTGAGCGCGGGTAACGGAAGACATCCAGACCGCCAACTCCCCACTACGGCGTGGTGATTCGCGGGCGCCGGATGCGAGCGCACGACAGGAAACGCGGAGCCCAATGAGCGACGATCCCACCGGCCTCTTGATAACTCTTCCCGCCCGGGCCGAGAACGTCGCCGTGGTTCGCCATGCCGTCGCCGGCTTGGCCGAGCAGCTGGGGATGGAGGAAATAGGGGTCGGCGATCTCAAGACCGTCGTCACCGAGGCTTGCATGAACGTAGTCGTCCACGCCTATGACGACGGCCCCGGCCCACTTCAAATCCAGGCGACTCCCGAGGAGCGTGGCCTGACCGTGGCCGTGCGCGACTTCGGCGCCGGGATCCGCCCCCGCCCGGACGTCGAGCGCCCCAGCCTGCGAATCGGGCTGACGCTGATCGCAGCGCTCTCCAGCAGCTTCGAGATCTCCGGCGGCCTCAACAGGGGCACCGAAATCAGGATGCACATCCCCTTCGCCGCCGAAGACCGCGCCGTCGCCGGCGCCAAGCCCGAATTTGAGATCTCAGATGCCGCCAAGCTGACGATCGGCGACCCCGAGCTGATCGCTCCCGTTCTCGGCCGTGTGATCGGGGCCCTGGCCGCGCGCCGCCAGATCACGGTCGACCGGCTCAGCGACGCCGCCCTGCTCACCGACGCGATCTCCGAGCGGGCGCCGGATGCCTTCACGGGTGGCCATTTCAGCTTCAGTGTTTCCGATCAGGCGGAGGGCATCGACCTGCGGGTCGGCCCGGTGACGGCAGGGGCCAGCGAGGCTCTACTCAAAGGGCTCGCGGTACCCGAGGTGGGGGGTTCGCTGGAGACCCTTGCCGACGAGATTCGGGTCGAGCGGGGCGACGGCGGCGAGTATCTGCTGATCCGCTTCGCCACTGTCGCCGGCTAGCCCTCCTCACCACCGTCGTCCACCTGCTCGCGGATGCGCTCCAACGTCCGCCGCAGAATCCGGGAGACGTGCATCTGGGAGTGGCCGATCTGCTCGGCTATCTGGGACTGCGTCATGTCCTCGACGAAGCGCAGTCGCAAGACCAGGCGTTCGCGCTCGTCGAGGTGGGGCAGAGCGGCATCGAGGGCGATCTTGTCCTCGGCCAGCTCGAAGCCCTCGTCCTCACTGCCGATCCACTCCGAGGCCGGCGTCTCGTCGCCGTCATCGGTGCTGGTCGGCCGGTCAAGCGAGAGGGGGCGACGGTTGTGGTTGGCCTCGAGCACTTCAAGCACATCGGTCGGCTCGAGCTCGAGCCGACCGGCGATCTCAGCCACGGAGGGTGATCGCTGCAGCTCTTTCGTCAGCTCGCCGATCGCCTTGTCGACCGCCGACATCCGGTCGTGGAGGCCACGCGGCACACGCACCGTCCAGGCGCGATCGCGAAAGTGACGCTTGAGCTCGCCGAGGATGGTCGGCGAGGCGAAGGCGGCGAACGGGATGCCGCGCTCCGGATCGAAGCGATCGACCGCGTTGACCAGGCCCAGGCTCGCGACCTGGAGCAGATCGTCGAAGGACTCGCTGGCGCTGCGGTAGCGCAGGGTCAGATTCTTGGCGAACGGCAAGTAGCGCCGAACCAGCTCCTCGCGGATCGCCGGATCGCGCGTCTCGGCAAACCGGCTCCACAGGCGTGCCTCGCTCGTCAGCTGCTCGCGCGGCCCAGGGCCCGTGGTGTGAGTTTGCTCTTTGCCTTGCCGCCTGACGGCCATGCCAATCCTCGAGCCGACCGTATCGCCGCCCGTCTGATGCTGCAGCTACCCCTGCTTGGCCGTGTCAAACCGCTCCGCGGGCAGGCTTGCGGCGTCGCGGTCGCATAGACGGTCGCTATCCGCCGCCCCCAGGTTTAAGCGCGGCGCAATACGGGGATTCGAGCCTCACAGCTCAGACGTGGCGTCTGGCTGGGTATGGCTCGCCGGCTCGGAGCTCAGCGGCTTTTACCGATAGCGGTTCCCGCTGGGTTCGACGACCAACCGCCCTGCCAATCCGGCGGAGAGGCGTCCGGGCCGGCGAGCCGATTAAACCGAGAGGAGCAGTCATGGAGGACCGTTCAGAGGACCGAACCGACCAGTTGGCCGAGCGCGAAGCCGAGGAGGCTGCCACGGAGGCGGCGGAGATCGGGGGGAAGGACCCCGACAACGGCGACGATCCTGCTCAGCGGCCGCTGGTCGAGGCAGGCGAGGGGGAGGCCGAGGGATTTGAGCTGGCCGAGCGGGCCCTGGAGGAAAACGCCAGCCATGGCGATCAGCATCGTTTCCCCGACCGCGACGCGCCGCCACCGGAGGAGCGCGAGCTGGCCGAGCGTGGCGAGGCCGACGAAGCGGTCCCGGCCGACGCAGCGGTCCCGGCCGACGAAGCGGTCCCGGCCGACGAGTAGCGGCGCCTCGAGCAGGAGGACTCCTAGGGCTCGGCCTTGACGCGGGGCTCGAGCTGGATCTCCTGCTCGGCACGCGGCCGGCCTTCGTCGATCTCGGCGCTGCGCTCGATCTCGGCGTTGAGCTCGTGGCCGAAGAGGATCGCCAGGTTCGTGATCCAGAACCAGATCAGCAAGACGACGAGGCCGCCGAGGGTGCCATA
>DATCBF010000409.1:0-11067 GCA_036512025.1 Solirubrobacterales bacterium | reverse complement strand
CGGAGCCGGACGCCGTCCTCGACCGTGGAGTTGCAGGAGGAGAACGACTTGGCCGAGGAGGGGATGTCGGTCTTGCCGTTGACCTTGAGGATCAGCGGCACCCGGCCGGCGTAGTCCGGGTAGTACTTCTCGGCCATCCCGATCTGACAGGCGAGGGCCGAGTAGCCGGCCTCGGCGGCGAGCCGGAACTGGTAGTCGGGATCCTTCGAAGCCGGGTTGGGGAAGAAGTCACGCGGGCCGTGCTCGATGCCCTGGTCGATCGGCAGCAGCATCAGGGTGCCGTGTCCGGGACCGAACTCGAACAGCAGCCGGTGCAGGCGGGCCCGTTTGCCGGGCGCCAGGGTCTGGAGCAGTGATTTCTGCTCGCTCAGGCTCTTCACTTCCACGCGGTTTCCTCCTCAGGGACGGGTGCGCTCGCAGTATGCCACCGGAGAGCGGATATGAGCGCTCGGGGCGAGGGGTCTATTCTCGTTTAACCATGAGCGAGACTGAGCTCAGCGTCATCTGCAAGAACTGCGGCTCCGAGGTCAGTCCTTACGTAACCGAGTGCCCGTATTGCGGTGCGCGGCTACGCAAGCGAGCGCCGAAGTTGGAGCGACGAGGAGACGCGCTCGAGGCAAAGGTCTCACGGCGCAGCAGGCCGCGTCTGCTCAAACGCAAGAGGCACGACGCGTCGGCCCCCTTTCGCCCCTACGCGACGCTTGCTGTGATTCTCGGCTCCGCCGCCTTGCTCCTGGTCCAGAAGGCGACCGGCGGCACGCTCTTTGACTTCGGCGGCCTGGTCGTGCCCTTTCAGGGCGACTGGTGGCGCTACTTCACCGCCCCCTTCGCCTACGTCGATGTCGGCTATCTGTTCGTGGTCGGCGTCGGCCTCGCGATCTTCTCGATCAGCCTTGAGCGGCGTCTCGGCAGCGCTCCGACCGCGGTTCTCCTGCTCGCCTGCGGCTCGCTCGGGGTGCTCGCCGCCGGAGGGATCGCCAATGCCCAGGGCCACTTCACCGTGATCTCGGGCGGCAACGGGATGGCGCTCGGCGCGGTCGCCGCCTGGTTCGCGATCCGCCGTTCGGAGGCCCACCACTCGATCGAGCAGGAGTACGACCTGATCGGCGTCGCGGTCGCCGCCGCGGTTCTGATCGCGCTGCCGATCTTCGCCCCGACCGCGGATGTTTTTGCCGGCTTGGTCGGCGGCGCCGTTGGCGGCTTGGCCGGCCTTGCCGCATCCGCGCTACGCCCCTCCGAATAGTCTGAGGCCGTGGTCCACAGCGACAAGGAGATCGACGATGCGATTGAGCGGATGCTCGAGGCCGGGCGCTTCGCCGAGGCCGAGCGTCTCGTCGCCCGCGCTGCGCCGCAGCTGCAGCGGGTGCTGGTCGCCGCTCTGGCCGAGGGCGGCTGGTTCGGCGAGTCCCATGATGCGGAGGCGCTGAAAGCCGCCACCGCGCCCGACCCGGACGAGCGGATCGCCGCCGTCCGGGCGATTCTCGCCGAGGAGGCGAGGATGGGGATGATGGTTGGCGTCGCCGTCGGCTGGGTATTGCGAGAAGAGCTTGAGGGCAAGCCAGAAACGGAAGGAGACAGCTGAAGATGGATATTCGATTCCACGGGCACTCATGCTTCGAACTGAGCGAGGGGGACACGCGCGTTCTGATCGACCCGTTTCTCAAGCCCAACAACCCGAGCGCAATTTCAACCGCGGGGGAGGTCGAGCCGACCCATATCGCGATCAGCCACGGACACGCCGACCACATGGCCGACGCGATCGCGGTCGCGGAGAGGACCAGCGCCCACTGCGTCGCCATCGTCGAGCTCGCCAACTGGCTCGAAGCCCACGGCGCCAAGACCGTCAGCGATCCGAACCTTGGCGGCACGGTCGAGTTCGAGTGGGGCTGGATCAAACTGGTCCCGGCCTGGCACACGAGCACGCTTCCGGGCTCCGAAGAGCAGCCCTATAGCGCTGAGCACGGGATCTCGCTCGGCACCGCGGCCGGCCTCTTGATCCGGATCGGCGGCCTCACCGTCTACCACGCCGGCGACACCTGCCTTTTCGGCGATATGAAGCTGATCGCCGAGCGCAACCCGATCGACGTCGCCCTGATGCCGATTGGCGGCCATTACACGATGGATCGTCACGATGCCGTAGTCGCCGCCGAGTTCGTCGGGGCCGGGACCGTGATCCCGATGCACTACGACACCTTCCCTCCGATCGCCACCGACGCGGGCGCCTTCAAGACCGAGGTGGAGTCGAGCACCTCGTCGCAGGTGGTCCTGATGGAGCCGGGGCAGACTCACACGATCTGAGCAGGGCGAGACTGGCTGACTGGCCAGTTTGGCTGGTAACCTCGGCGCAACCGTGGCAGGCAAGCCGAGGAGAGGGCAGCAGATGGATACGACAGAGGCAAGCGGAACCCAGTCGAGGACCGAGCGGGCCGACTTTCAGGCAACCGCGGACCCGGCGCTGATGGAGGCGGCCGATCGCACCGCGGACGTCAAGCTGCTCACCTACGCGGAGCTGTACCTGCTCTGGGAGCGCCAGCAGTGGCAGACCCAGGAGCTCGACTTCAGTAAAGACCGAGAAGACTGGCACGAGCGGATCAGCGAGGAAGAGCGGTTCCAGCGCATGTACGGGCTCTCCTCCTTCTTCATCGGTGAGCAGAAGGTCGCCGAGGAGCTGGCCCCGATCATGCGCGCTGCTCCGACTGAGGATCAGAAAATCTTCCTCTGCACACAGATCGCCGACGAGGCCCGCCACGTGCGCTTCTTCGAGCGCTTCTACCGCGAGGTCGGGGTGCTGGAGGCCGATGGCCTGACCGAGATGCTGGCGGAGACCTCGGAGCACCTGAACGAGAACTTCTCGCGTCTCTTCGACGAAATGCTGAAACAGCGCACCGACCGCCTTTCCGCCGAACCCGAGGACACGGAGGTGCTGGTCGAAGCGATCACGCTCTACCACATGGTGATCGAGGGAATGCTTGCTCTGACCGGCCAGCACTTCATCATGGATTTCAACGAACGCGAGGGAACTCTCCCCACCTTCATTGAGGGCTTTCAGAACGTCGCCCGCGACGAGCATCGCCACGTCGCCTTCGGCTCGGTCTTCCTGCGTGAGAAGGCCCGCGAGGACGAGCGCTACAAGCAGGCGATCCAACGGACGCTGGAAGAGTCATTGCCGATAGCCGACGGCGTGCTCTCGCCGCCGTGGGCCAGCGAAGACGACTGGGAGCTGTTCGGCTACTCGCTCGAGGACACCCGTAAGTTCGCCGGCACCTGCCTGATGCGGCGCCTGAAAGTGATCGGCCTGCAGTAACCGGCCGCCGGCTTGGATCAGGGCGCCGGAGTGGCGCTCAGGTCCGACGACCCAGCTTCTTCTGCCCCCGAGGAGCTGCTGCCGCTTTCTGGGGCCGGGGGCGGGCTGCTGGGCGGAGGGCTTTCAGCCGGTGGCGCGCTCGGAGGAGGGCTGCTCGGAGGTGGCGGGGGTGGAGTTGTCCCGCCGACGGTGACGACCACGGTGCCGCCCGAGGCCGGGGCGGCAGGCCCGGGGGTGGATGGGGAGGCCCCGGTGATGCCCGTCCCGTTTGCGGTCGCATCGGCTCCGCTCGTCAAATTGGACTGACCGGCCGCTTCATTGCCGGATTCCGCGGCCACCGGCGCCGGAGCGGGCTCGGCTTCGACCGCTGCCGGCTCGGTGGGCGGCGTCGTCGGCTCGACCACGGGCTGCGGTTCCTGGGCCTGGGCCGGAGGCGCCGAGACCTTGGCCTGGGCGAGGGAGACCTTCTTCACGGTGGGCTTGGGCAGAGCAACGCGGCTGACGCGGGCCGCCCGGTGGGCCGACAGAGGTTCGGTCTGCTGCTTGACCTCCACCGCAGCGCCGGCGGTGAGCACGGCCGCCGTCACAACTCCGGCAACCGCCTTTGTGCCGATTGCGCCGCCGATCGCCCCGATACCGCTGGCAGCGCCACCGCCGCCAAGCGCCGCGCCGACGCCACCGCCGACGGAACCGACGGCCCCGGCGCCCGTGGCCCCGGCTCCGGCAGCGCTGCCACCGGCTCCGCCGAGGCCGAGCTTGGAGACGATGAAGCCCTTCAGCGCCAGCAACGGCCCGACCGGGAAGAGGGCGGCCAGCACCTTGTCGTTGGAGCGGACCTGGGAGCGGAAGTCGGCGCATTCCTCACAGTCGCGGACGTGACGGCGGACGGGAGCCGAGACCTTGCGCAGCCCCTCCGAGGCCTCGGCCAGCTCGAGCCGGACCTCGCCGCAGGTCAGCTGGCGGGCCTGGCTCGCCTCGGCGAGCGAGATCCGCGCCCTGACCAGCAGTGACTTGACCGACGGCACGCTGGTATCCATCGCCTGGGCGATCTCCTCGTAGGAGAGGGCATCGATCTCACGCAGGAGAAGCGCCGAGCGCTGCGTCTCGGGAAGTTTGCTGACGTCGGTCAGGAGCTGGCGGAACTCCTCACGGTTGTGCACCTTCTCTGCGGTCGAGGAAGCCTCGACCGCAGGCACCATGTCCATCGATTCCTGGGCGTCGGCGGTCGGTTTGCGCAGGTAGTTGAGGCAGCGGTTGCGGGCGATCCGATACAGCCACGGCCGCAGGTTGATCTCGCGCTCGTCGGCCAGCATCGCCCGGTAGGCGTTGACGAAGACCTCCTGCAGGACGTCTTCGGCGTCCTCGGTTGATCTCAGCATCTGACGGCAGAAGCCGAGCAGTCGACCCTGGTAGCGGTCGACGATCATTTCGAAGGCGCCTGAGTTGCCGCCGCGGGCCAAAGCGATGAGACGATCGTCACCCTGCAGTTTGAGCAGAGGAGAGCGCCGGGCTAGCAGTCCGCGCTGACTGGCATGCGTTAGTGCTGAAGCCTCCAAGCTATATCTCTCCAGGGAAGGCGTGTTTCCTATCGATACAGACACCGTACCAGCGGGTTAGTTGCGGTCCCAGCCATTTTTATTCGTCCTTTAGGCCATATCAGCCGTCGGGATACCATCGGCGCTGCCCGGGTGGCGAAACTGGCAAAAGCGGCGCCCTTAAAAGGCGCTGCCCCTTCGGGGGCTTGCGGGTTCGAGTCCCGCCCCGGGCACTTTTAAGCTCCGCTCCGCTAGGCTCGCGTCCAATGGTCCACGGGGGGCGATTGGTTGCGAAGACCCTGGGCTCACGCGGAGTGAGCCATCTCTTCACGCTGTCTGGTGGGCATCTCTTCTCTATATATGACGGTTGTCGGGAGGAGGAGATCGAGATCGTCGATGTCCGTCACGAGCAGTCGGCGGTTTTTGCCGCGGAGGGATTCGCCAAGGCAACTCGCCGACTCGGGGTCGCCGCTCTGACGGCAGGGCCCGGGGTGACCAACGGCGTCAGCGCGATTGCCGGCGCCCGCGCCAATGGCTCGCCGGTCACCGTCCTGGGCGGGAGGGCGCCCGAGTTGCGCTGGGGGTCGGGGTCACTGCAGGAGATCGACCATCTCCCGTTCGTCTCGCCGCTGGTCAAGTCAGCCGAGACCGTGAAGGACCCGGCCCAGATCGCGGCGATGACGGCGGCAGCTCTCGATCTCGCGATCGCCGAGCCCGGCGGGCCGACCTTTGTCGACTACCCACTTGACGTGGTCTTCACCGAGGCTGAGTTGCGGATCCCAGACCGGCCGCCGCCATTGGCCGAGCCTCCCGCCGCCGGCGTCGAGGAGGCGGCCTCACTCCTGGCCGCCGCCGAAAGGCCGGCGATCATGGCCGGCAGCGGTGTCTATTGGTCTCATGGCGAGGAAGACCTGGCCTACCTGGCCGAGGTTCTCGGCAGCCCCGTGTTCCTCAATGGACTGGGGCGTGGCTGCATGCCCGCGGACCACGGGCTGGTCTTCAGCCGGGCCCGGAGCGCGGGGCTGAAGGGCGCCGACGTCGCGCTCGTGGTCGGCGTGCCGATGGATTTCCGCCTCGGCTTTGGCACCAGCTTCGGCGAAGACACGAAAATCATCCGCCTCGACACGACGCCCAACGAGCTGACCGCCAATCGCGCGCCGTATCTGGACTTGGTCGGCGAGGTCGCCGTCAGCCTCGCCGCGATCCGCGACTCGGCCTTCAACGGCGAGCCCCATACCGACGAGTGGCTGGCGGAACTGAGGGAGATCGAGCAGGAGAAGCGCCTCGCCGAGCAGGCGGAACTGTACGACACGCGCTCCCCGCTTCACCCGGTTCGGATCTACAACGAGCTCGGCGACGTCTTGGAGCGTGACGCGATCGTGATCGGCGACGGTGGCGACTTCGTCTCCTACGCCGGCCGCTTCATCGACACCTACGAGCCCGGCTGCTGGATGGACCCGGGGCCGTTCGGGTGCCTCGGCGCCGGCCCTGGCCAGGCGATCGGCGCCAAGTTCGCCCATCCCAATCGCCAGGTCTGTCTCTTGCTCGGCGACGGCGCCTTCGGCTTCGCCGGCATGGAGTTCGACACAATGGCGCGTCACGGGCTCAATGTCGTCGGCGTGATGGGCAACAACGGGATCTGGGCACTAGAGCATCACCCGATGAAATTTCTCTACGGCTACTCGGTCGCGGCGGAGTTGCGACCCGAGACTCGCTACGACGAGATGGTCGAATCGCTGGGCTGCGAAGGCATCCTCGTGCGCCGGCCCGAGGAGCTGCGCCCGGCCCTGGAGAAGGCCTTCGAGTCTCCACGGCCGACACTGGTCAACGTCCTGACCGATCCCGAGGTGGTCTACCCACGTAAGTCGAATCTGGCTTAGTAAAGCCAGATTCGAGGAGCGCGCAGACTCTCTTCCCCTGGTCTCCGCAAAGGTCTCAGCACAAGAATCGGCCGCCATCGCTGGCGGCCGATCCAAGGTTGGTCCCTCAGGACGGGCAGGGGTACGTCTTCAGGGACCGTGACTATTCGGTGGGCTCAGACGGCGGGAGGCGCCATGATGCGGCAATCGCCTAAGCCCTGTGCCGGGGTGGAAGTTGGGACTTGTCCCGTCCTCTTTCCCGGTGCAACCGATTATCTGCCCGACTATCCGATACGTCTAGGTAGCCGTGGGGGCACTGCAGATAACTGGGTAGACCAAGCCTACCAAATTTTATGGGTTCGGGTAGAAGCTTGACCCAACTGGAGTGCTGGGCTGGAAGCCGCTGTCCATGCGGTCCCGGGCGATTATTGGGGCTTCATGTACGGATTTATCCGTGATTGAAAGCCGCCAGGGCCGTGCCGTAGAGGATGTCGTGCTCGGAGACCTCGATTCGGTCGAGGCCGAAAGCCCGCATCGCCTCGACCAGGATCACGACTCCGGCGACGATGGTCGGCGCGCGGTCGGCGTGCAGGCCGGCGATTGCCACTCGGTCGGCCAGCGGCGCCGAGGCCAGGCGCGAGAGCATCCGCTGAATCGAGGGGAGGGAAAGGTCGTGCCCGTGGACCCGGGCCGGGTCGTATGGCTCCAGCTCCATCTCGACCGCCGCAAGTGACGTCGGCGTGCCGGCGACGGCAATCGCGGCCTCCGCCCGGGCCGCCGGCTGGCCGGCGACAGCCGACTCGATCAGCCCTCGCACATCGGTGGCCAGCCCCTCGAGCTCGAGCGCGGTTGGCGGGTCGGAGGAGATGTGGCGCTCGGTGTGGCGCACGACGCCGGCTTGCAAGGAGGCGTGGAAGGAGATCTCGGGCCCGGCGCCGACGATCAGCTCGGTCGAGCCGCCGCCGATGTCCATCACCAGGGTCGGCACCGGCGGGGGAGCCTCGGAGGTGGCGCCGAGGTAGGTGAGCCGCGCCTCTTCCTCGCCGTCGAGCACGCGGGCGGTGAGGGCGAACCGCTCCCGCAGCTCGGCGATGAAGGCGCTGCCGTTGGAGGCGTCGCGGACGGCGCTGGTCGCGATTGCGTCAACGGTCTCGACGCCGGCCTCCTGATAGAGGGCGACATAGTCGGCAACCGCCTCGCAGGCGGCCTCGATCGCCTCGCTGGAAAGCTGGCCCGAGAGGTCGACCCCCCGGCCCAGACGCGTCACCTGACTGCGCCGCTCGACCTCGCCGACCCGACCGTCGGCAACGTCGGCGATCAGCAACCGCGCCGAGTTCGTGCCGATGTCGATGACCGCGACTCTGTGAGCATCCGTTGACATGGGGGCCGCCACTTTAGAGAGGCCTCGCTTCGCAAGCCCTCCTGCGAAGCCCACCCCATAGCCGCCGGCCCCCCGACCGTTGCTAGCATGGCCAAACCGCCGCGGGGTGGAGCAGCCAGGTAGCTCGTCGGGCTCATAACCCGAAGGTCGCAGGTTCGAATCCTGCCCCCGCTATAAAGAAAGGGCCTGCAAAGCAGGCCCTTTTTGTGCCCCCGGCCGATTTGCCCGACTCCCGTGGACTCAATAGGGACTCATTTCTGTCGGCGACCTGCGTCTGCGATGGAGCGGCCGACCCTGGGCGCGGAGCCCCGCGGGCGGTCCGGTAGCGCTTTTTCGACCTCCGAGACGCGGGCGTCGAGGACATTTCAGGCACGGATCCGCTCGCCAGGCCGCCGCAAAAGCCCTGCTCTTCCGGGATTGGGCGGTTTCACTTTCGGGGGCGATCTAGGCTCTCCGGACGATGGAATCGCCGCAGATAATTCGCCGGCACGTCGCCCTTCTGAGCGACTTCGGCCGAAAATACAGTGATTTCCTTGTCGCCCGCCGCGACCGGGAGAAACAGGGACACTCCGATTGGTCCTCCCGTCAGTGGTCCGAACGGGAGCTGGAGATCCGGATGCTCGCGCCGCGCGCCGAAGCTGCGATCGAAGCGTCCGGCGTCGAGGGCTACGCCGAACTGTCCTCGGTGATCCTCGCCTTCAAAGATTGGCTCGGCTTCTCCTTCGATGCCCGCGACGATGACCTGCAGATCGAAATTCTGCGCTTGATCCCGAGTCAGGTGGCGGGGCTTGAGATGCGCCTGGAGGAAGCCGAAGCGCGCCCTGCGAAGTCGAGGTGGAGGCTGCCGACCCTGACGGGTCGGATCCGCCACGTTCCCCCGGTGCTCGGATTCATCGCCGACATCGGAGGAACCATCGCTGTGATCGTCGTCCTCGGCCACTTGGTAGGTGCGTGGTGAGTGCTCGCTCCGCCGGCGGCCTTGTCGGGCCGCCCCCGGTCGGAGTTGAGCGCCCCGCTCAACCTGGCTGTCATTCGCTCATCCGATAGCGCTGACCTCTCCAGTCGCGAAAGTGCCTCGGAAAGTTCTCTCCACATCTGCCGCGGGGCTCGCGATTAGGCTCGACCCGACCACATGGACTTCCATCCACCACTCGGGATCGCGACGACCATCGCCCGCTGGGGGCTTGCCGGCCTGCTCTGGCTGCTGCGCCGTCCCTTCCTCTTCTCTCGGCGCCTCTGGGTGTGCGCGACGCTCCTCGCCGCGGTCCTCGATGCGGCCGCGTGGTTCCTCGGCCCGCTTCTCCTCGCGCTCGCACTGCTGCTCCTGCCACTGATCGGCGCCGCCGTGCTGCTCCAATGGTGGTGGCTCGGGCGCGGCAAGGATCCGATCGTCTTCGTCAGCCTCTTCCGGGGGCGATCACGGGTGGGGCGGGAGGCGGCCGAGACCCATCTCGGCGCCCTTGCTGCCTACCTTCGTGAAAGCGAGCACCTGGCGGTCGTCGGCCCACTGGATATCCGGATCATCAGCCTGCCGCTTTCCGCGGCGCAGGCCGAGCGCCTGCTGCGGATCTCCAAGGCGCTCGTCGTCGTCCGCGGTACCGGGGACGCCGCCGCGGAGACGAGTCGCTGGGAGTGGTGGGCCCACTTTCGCGACGAGCGGCCCGAGTTCGTGCTGAGCCAACGTCGCTTCTCGCTCTCCAGAGTCGACTCGAAGCCCGCAGTCCTCGACCGCTTTTTCTCGGTGCCCCCGATCGCGACGAGCCACGACGTCGAGGGAGACCTGCAGGTATCGGACTTCGTCGCCACCTCGATCACGATCCGACACTTCGGCGCGGTCAGCGAGGTGATCGGGATCCTCGCCAGTGAACTGGTCTTCGAAGGGCGCCTCCCGAGCAGAACCTTCCTGATCCCCGAACCCGACGATCCCGAATTGAGCCCGGGCCTCCAGGGACGGACCGCCATCCTGGAAGCGATCTCGAGTGTCAGTACCGGGACCGACGGGGAAGCGGTCCTCGACCGGCTGCAGCAGCTCTGTCTCGAAGGCTGCGGCGACGTCGATTTCGCGCTCTGGCTCCAGCTTCAGTGGTTCACCGCGACCGTCGAGCGCCGGCGCTCCTACCGAGAAGCGCTCGACGCGGAGCTCGGGATCGTCGAGCGATTCCCGCAGGACGTGAACGTACTTGTCAACGTGGCGGGCGCCGCGGTCGAAGCGCAGGATCTGGAGCGCGCCGAAGAGCTCGCCGGGCGTGCCGCCGGCGCCGACCCGACCGATTTTGGCGTCAGTCGGGTGCTCGGCAACATCGCCTGGTCGCGCCACGAACCGGCCGAGGCCCTGCGGCTCTACCGAGCCGGGGCCCGGGAGGGATCGCCCCTCGCTCGCCAGATCGGCGACTGCCACCTGGCCCTCGGCGACCCGGAGCGGGCGCTGGCCTGCTACCGCGAGGCACTCCGGAGGAGCTCGTCTTCGGGTCTCGCGACCCGCAAGGCGCGCGACCTGCTGGGCATCCCGCGGCTCCTGCCGACCGTCCCCGACGACTGGCACGCTCGCATGTGGACCCTGCTCCACCGCCATCCACGACTCGTGCGGCCGGCTCTGCGCCTCTGGCGCAGGCGACGGCCCGAGGACCCCTGGCTGGAAGCCTTCCTGGGACGCCACGCCCTCCTCGGCTACAACCTCGAGGTCGCTCGGGAATGGACCGGCCTCGCGACCCGCTTCTCGGAGACGAACCAGCTGATCCCGACGATCGACACTCTGGTCATCGCGTACCTCGAAGGGCGTCCGGACCTGGAGCAGGGCGCCCAGCTCCTCCACGAGCACCTTGCCTGGCTGGCGGAGATCGGCGTCCCCTCACCGGCCGAGGAGGCCGCCGATGCGGTTGCGCTGCTGCTCGGCTCGAGCCGACGCTTGTCGCGGCGGCTCGCCGGCGACGAGGATTTCCACTCGCTTCTGGCAGCGGCCGGCATCGGTATTCCGTAGAGGCCAAGTCG
>DATCBF010000408.1:0-4651 GCA_036512025.1 Solirubrobacterales bacterium | reverse complement strand
CCGCTCGGTCTCCTCCGCAAAGTTTCCCAGCTCGTCGTGCAGCGCCTTGAGGCCGGCGGCCCGCAGGATCGCCTTGCGCAGCCACTGCAGTCCGAACACGAGCAGCAATCCGCCGACGATCACCCGCAGCACCCCGATCGGTATTGCGCTCAGCGCCGGACCGAGGGCGGCGATCAGCACCGCCAGCACGAGCGCCGCCGCGCCCACGCCGTACAGCGACGAGCGCCAGCTGCGCACCGTCCCGACGGCGAGCACGATCGTCAGCGCCTCCACGGCCTCGACGGTGCAGGCGAGAAACACCGAGAGGGCCAGACCAAACTCAGCTGCCGACATGCCGCTGAAGTATGGACGGCGCCATGAAACACAGATGAGAGCACCGCCGCCCGGCGGGCGGCAGCCTACGCGCGCTGAATGCGCAGCCGCTGCGCCTCGGCGGGCGCCAGGCCGGCGACCGTGTCGGCCAGCACCTCCCCGTGCTTGATACCGACGGTCTTGAGGAACCGCTGTTGGCCGAGGGTCAGCGCGATGAAGTGCCCGAGCTCCACCAGCTGGGGCTCGGTGAAGTGCTCGTGGAGGCGCTCCCACATGTCGTCGGCGGCGAGCGCGGGATCCCAGGCGATCGCCTGCGCCCACTCCAGCGCGACGCGCTCGGCGGGACCGAAGCGATCCGAGCGCTCGAAATCGAGCAGCTCGTCGACCTGCATTTCGGTCGCGCCATCGCGCTGAGCGGTGAGCGAGCGTTGTCGGCCGCAGTACTCGCAGTCGACTGACTTGGAGATGTACAGGCGGCAGAGCTCCTTGATCGCGTGGGGCGCGACGCCGCGACGAAAGAACTCGTCCCAGGCGTGATTGAAGGCCTTCATCACCTCCGGGTGGTGCAGGCGGATCGCCTGGCTCTCGGGCCGGGGCGTCCCCTCCAGCCGCGCGCGCTCCATGATGGCAAGCAGCTCGGGGTCCTCGGTGGTGGCCGGGTCGACGTAGCTGATGTTCGGCATGCGCTCTCTCCTCGTGGGGCTCAGCGGGCGATCGCCATGTACTTCGTCTCCAGGTACTCCTCGATGCCCTCGCGGCCGCCTTCGCGACCGAAGCCGGAGTGCTTGGCGCCGCCGAAGGGAGCGGCGGCGTTGGACACGATCCCCTGGTTGAGGCCGATCATCCCCGTCTGCAGCTGCTCGCCGACGCGCAGCGCGCGCCGCAGGTCGTTCGTGTACAGGTAGGCGACAAGGCCGTATTCGGTCGCGTTGGCGGCGGCGATCGCCTCGTCCTCGTCGGAGAAGGCCACGAGCGGGGCGACCGGCCCGAAGATCTCCTCGCCGAGTAGGCGGGCGTCGGCGCCGATGTCGACGAGCACTGTCGGGCGGTAAAACCAGCCGGGGCCGTCAACCGGCTCGCCGCCGGTCAGCGCGGTGGCCCCGGTGTGCAGCGCGTCGTCGACGAGCGCGCCGACCTTGTCGCGCTCCACCGAATCGATCAGCGGTCCGACCTCGACGCCCGGCTCGGTGCCGCGGCCCACTGTCATCCGCGACATGCGCGCGCTGAGGGCGGCGCTGAACTCGTCGATGAGGCTCTCGTGCACGTAGAAGCGGTTGGCCGCGGTGCACGCCTCGCCGCCGTTGCGCATCTTGGCCAGCAGCGCGCCCTGCACAGCCTCCTCGACGTCGGCGTC
Source organism: Solirubrobacterales bacterium (assembly GCA_036512025.1). Classification (GTDB taxonomy): domain Bacteria; phylum Actinomycetota; class Thermoleophilia; order Solirubrobacterales; family 70-9; genus DATCBF01. The sequence goes on along the minus strand of DATCBF010000408.1, from coordinate 2,985 downwards.
GGCGAACACGAGAAACGGGGCGTTGCCGCCGAGCTCCATCGAGACGCGCAGCAGCTGGCGCGCCGACTGCTCGACGAGCGTCCGGCCCACTTCGGTGGAGCCGGTGAAGGACAGCTTGCGGGCCCGCGGATCGGCGATCAGCGGGCCCATCACGCGGGAGGCGGAGGAACTGGTGATCACGTTGAGCACTCCGGCCGGCAGGCCGGCATGCTCGAGGACCTCGGCGAGCGCCAGCATCGACAGGGGAGTCTGCTTGGCCGGCTTGACGACCATCGTGCAGCCGGCGGCGATCGCCGGGCCGATCTTGCGCGTGCCCATCGCCAGCGGGAAGTTCCACGGCGTGATCAGCAGGCAGGGCCCAACCGGCTGCTTCATCACGAGCAGCCGCGACGTGCCGTCGGGCGAGTCGGCGTAGCGGCCGTCGATACGCACCGCCTCCTCGGCGAACCACCGGAAGAACTCGGCCGCGTAGGCGACCTCGCCGCGCGACTCGGCCAGCGGCTTGCCCATCTCCAGGGTCATCAGCAGCGCCAGCTCGTCGCGCCGGGCGATGATCTCCTCGTAGGCGCGGCGCAGAATCTCGCCGCGCTCGCGCGGCGCGGTGGCGGCCCATCGCCCCTGCGCGCCGTCAGCGGCGGCCAGCCCCGCCAGCGCGTCCTGCTCGGTGGCGTCGGCGACCTCGGCCAGCACCTCGCCGGTCGACGGATCCTCGACCGTCACCGTGTCGGGCGTCGACAGCCAGTCGCCGGCGATGAACAGTCCCTTGGGAACCCGGTCGACAAGCGTCGCCTCGGCGGCGACAGCCGTCATGCCGCCACCACGCCGGCACGGGAGCGCACGCTCTGAACGATCGCGTCGGTGTCCGGCATGAAGGCGTCCTCGAGCGTCGGGCTGTAGGGGATCGGGGTCTCGTCGGTGGTGATGATCCAGGTGTCGTCGAGGTCATGCAGCCCCTCGGCGGCGACCGCCCCGACCAGGCCAGCCGCCCAGCCTCCGGTCTGCGGTCCCTCCTCGACGGCGAGCAACCGGTTGGTCTTGCTGACGGACTCGAGCACCGTCTGGACGTCAAGCGGGCGCAGCGAGCGCAGATCGATCACCTCGGCCGAGACCCCGTCCGTCGCGAGCTGGTCGGCAGCCGCGAGGGCGTCGGAGACCGACTTGCCGATCGAGACGATCGTCAGGTCGTGGCCGCTGCGCGCGATCCCGGCGCGGCCGATGGGGATCACCTCGTCGTTCGCCGGAGCCGGGCCCTTCACCGAGTAGAGGCGCTTGTGCTCGAGGAAGATGACCGGGTTGTCGTCGCGGATAGACGCCTTGAGCAGGCCCTTGGCCTCAGCGGGCGAGGACGGAAACACGATCTTCAGGCCGGGCACTCCTTGGAACCAGGTGCCGTGCGTCTGGGAGTGGATCGCGCCGAAGCGACCACCCCCGCCGACCGCCGAGCGGACGACGAGCGGGACGCTTGCCTGCTCGTTCGAGATGTACCAGAACTTGGCCGCCTGGTTGACGAGGCTGTCCATGGGCAGCGCCATGAAGTCGCCGAACATGATCTCGAAAACGGGCCGCATTCCGGTCACCGCGGCGCCATAGGCCATGCCGGCGAGCGCCAGCTCGGAGATCGGCGTGTCGAACACCCGGTCGGGGCCGAAGCGATCGGTCAGGTCCGGAGTCGCCTTGAACACCCCGCCGGCCACGGCGACATCCTCGCCGAAGAACATCACCGCCGGATCGCGGTCCAACTCCTCGGCGATGGCGTCGCGGATCGCGGTGCGAAACTCGAGCGTGCTCATGGCCTGAACTCCGTGGCCGCATCGGTCTGCGGATCGGGGTACGGATCGGCCTTGGCCGTCTCGACGGCCTGCTCCATCGTCGCGGTGATCTCCTCCTCGACGGTGACGATCCGCTCCTCGCTCACCCCGTCGTCGATCAGCCGCGCGCGGGCGAGCTTCAGGGGATCACGCTCGAGCCAGCGCTCGAGCTCGTCCTTCGGCCGGTACGGTGCGGGATCGCTCTTGGAGTGGCCGTAATGGCGGTAGGTCTGGCACTCGATCAATGTCGGGCCGGCGCCGTCGCGGGCGCGCTGGACGGCATCGGAGGCGGCGCCGTGCACGGCCCACAGGTCGTTGCCATCGACGACGGCCGCCGGGATGTCGTACCCCGCGGCGCGGGCGGCGATGTTCGCCCCGGCGGTCGCGGCCGCCAGCGGGGTGAACTCGGCGTAGAAGTTGTTCTCACAGATGAACACGACCGGCAGCGAGAGGACCTTGGCCATGTTCAGGCACTCGTGAAAGTAGCCCTGGTTGGTGGCCCCGTCGCCGAAGAAGGCGAGCGAGACCCTGCCCTGGGAGCGAGCCGACAGACCAGCGCCCAGCGCCGCGGCGATCGATCCGCCAACGATGCCGTAGCAGCCGACGAGGCCGTGCTGCAGGTCGATGACGTTCATCGAGCCGGAGCGCCCGCCGCAGACGCCGGTGGCGCGGCCGAGCATCTCGGCCAGCAGAGCCCGCGGATCGGTGCCCTTGGCCAGCGCGTGGCCGTGACCGCGGTAGGTCCCGGTGACGTAGTCGTCGGGCTCGAGCGCCAGGCAGCATCCGACGGCAACCGCTTCCTGGCCTGCGTACAGGTGGGTCGTGCCGTGGACCTCGCCCTGCAGGAACAGGCGGTGCATCGAAGTCTCGAACTGGCGGATCAACAGCATCCGGCCATAGCCCTCCAGAAAGGCCATCTCCGGCTCGGTCTGCTGAGCACTCTGAACGTTGGCCACTCGCCGCCTCCTGACTTCGCCGTAGTGTTACGATCGTACCGCAAACGATTGCAGTCGTCTCTGGGAGGCGTTGTGGCCAGCGAGATAGTCATGCCCCGGCTGTCGGATTCGATGGAGGAAGGCACGATCCTGAAATGGCTCGTAGCCGAAGGCGACGCCATCGCCGAGGGCCAGCCGCTCGTCGAGGTCGAGACCGACAAGGCGGTCGTCCCCGTCGAGGC
>DATCBF010000407.1:0-8156 GCA_036512025.1 Solirubrobacterales bacterium | reverse complement strand
GCTGATCGTCCTCGCCGCCGTCTCCGGCTCCCAGCTCGCCGGCGGCTCCGGCACCTCGATCGCGATCCAGATCGTCGTCGGGCTGGCGGTCCTGGTCGCTTTCACCCTCGGCCTGCTGCCGCGGCTGGCGCGGCTCGCCTTTCGCTACCTGGGCACCGACCGGGTGGTCCGGTACCTGCTCGCCGTCGCCTCCTTCCTCGCCGCCGCCACGGTTGCCGACGTCTTCGGAATCGAGCCGATCGTCGGCGCCTTCTTCGCCGGCCTCGCGCTCAACCGGCTCGTCCCCAACGAGGGGCCGCTGATGGACCGGATCGACTTCTTCGGCAGCGCCGTCTTCGTGCCGATTTTCCTTGTCTCGGTCGGGATGCTGCTCGACCCCAAGGTGATGGTCGAAGGCGAGACGCTGAAGCTCGCCGGCCTCTTCATCCTCGCCAGCCTCGCCGGCAAGGCGCTATCGGCGGGGATCGCCCGGCTAACCCTCGGATACTCGGGACCGCAGGCAATGCTGATGCTGGGACTGACCGTGCCCCAGGCGGCGGCGACCCTGGCCGCGACGATCGTCGGCTTCAACATCGGCCTCTTCGACCAGTCGGTGGTCAATGCGGCGCTGGTCCTGATCCTCGTCTCGATCGTCGTCGGCACGCTCCTCGTAGACCGCTCCGTCGCCAAGGTCCCGCCGCCCGAGGGAGTCTCCGAGCGCGTCGGCGGACGGATCCTCGTCGCCCTCACCGATACCGCTCAGGCGGCACTCGCCTTCCAGTTGGCGGGACGGATCGCGGCGGTCGAGGGCGGCGTCGTCCGCGGCCTCCTGGCCAGCCCGCGGAGCGAGGCCGGTGCCGCCAGCGAGCGCCTCGCCGAGCTCGACGCAGCCGCCTTTGCGGCCGGAATCGACGCCGAGTCGAGGCTCCTGGTCCATGACTCGCTGGCCGAAAGCGTCGTCAACGTCGCCACCGAGACCCGCGCCTCTTTGATCATCCTCGGCCGGCCCTCGACGCCGGGAGCGTCGGCCTTTGGCAGCGAGGGGGAGGCGATCGCGTCGGCACTGGCCGCCCCGGTCGCGATCCTTGTCGGCGAGGCCACCCGAATTCGCGAGGTCGAGGTCGTCAGGGAGGCCGAGGGTGGGCCGGGAGGCAACTTCGACGCCGACGGCTTGGCGACTGACCTGGCACGCCGGATCGGCGGCGCCTCGGTCGGCATCACCGATCTCGAGCCCGAAGGAGCGCAGGAACTGCGGCCCGGGCAACTGCGATTGCTGCCAGCGAACTCTTGGCAGTTGCTCGCCGGCGCGGCGAACCCTCCTGCCGGCGCGGCGGTGCTGATCCTTCCCGATAACTAAGGCCCCCAGCGCGCATTAGTGGCACCAGGTGCGTTCAGCTCCTACGCTGTGAGCACGGCCTTCCTGCCCCTCGGCTGCGGTCGGCCCCGCCTACTGTCGCGGGGGTGGCGATGGCCCCCGGTCAGCCGCCGCTTGGTGGCACGCAAGGCCGCCACGGCTTGGCAAAGAGGTCATAGGACTTGCGGATCGCGCTGAAGCCGATCGCCCGCGCGGTCCCGCAGTATTCCTTCGGCTTCTGTTCGTACTCGGCCTCGAAGACGGCTTTGCCTTCTTGTATGAATGCGTTCTTGTAGTAGCCACATTCGTGGTACTGGAAGCATTGCTCGACCACCGTGAAGTCGAAGTCGGGCGCCAGCTCGGCGGCCTGGCGACCGTCGTTCTTCAGCGCCACCGCCATCCCGCGGCCGTGGACCTGGTGGGCGACCCAGCGGTTGAAGCGCAGCTGGTCGGCCTTGGTGATCTTGAAGCCGGTGCGGTTTTCTTTTTCCCAACCGGCGACGTTGTCGGGCTCGACCGCGTCGAAGCCCTTGCGCGCGCACATCGAGAAGCGCCTCTTCAAGGGCCGCTCGAAACGGTGGAAATGGGCGACGTCGAGCCAGCGCTCATTGGGGAACCCCGCGTACTTGCGGCCGATCGCCGAGCGGGGGAACTCGCCCTTGTCGGGGCGGTAGAACTCCCAACTGCCGACGTCGAGATAACAGATCACCTTGCGGCCGAGGCGGTGGAGGCGGCGTACCGTCGTCGCGGTGGTTTCGAAGCCGTCGACCTCGTAGACCGCTGCCGGGACGCTGGTGTCGATCTTCCCCTGCAGCTGCCACTGCCACGCGGCGGTGGTCGGCTTCGGTTCCCAGTGGCCACGTAGCGACGGCCTGGCGTCGGCGGTGCCAGACAAAGTGGCCAGCATGAAAAAAGCGACCGCCACCGCTCCGATCACCGTCGCCGATAGAGCCCCCGAGCTTGATGCGTGTCGCTTGATGTTCATGCGCCGCCTTCGGTTGGAACCGCGTATCGGGTCTGGCCCTGTGAACCCGCTGGCGCGGCTATCGGCTCGGTGGTGTCGCAGGAACCAGGTCTGGAGCCTTACCCGGCCGCTTCGCCATCCAGCGGGTGCCGATGGTGTCGGTGAGACCGTGGGCGACGATCGAGGCGATGATGACCAGCGAGGCGATGTCGAAGATCAGCGTGTCGTCGGCCACCTGCGACTTCAAGACGAGCAGAGCAAAGAGCATCGAGGCCACTCCCTTGGGCCCGAACCACGCCATGAACAGCTTCTCCGAGCGTGGCAGGCCCGTGCGCAGGAAGGAGAGCATCACCGCAGCCGGGCGCGCGAACAGCAGGGCGAAGAGAACGAATACGACCAGCGGGGGAATGCTGTGGTGAAAGCCGGTGGCAACGATCAGGCCGCCGAAGACGAAGAAGGTCAGCACCTGCAGGATCGTGCTGGCGTTCTCGGCGAACTCGACGAAAGCCTCGGGCACGTCGCGCTCGGTCGCAGCCATCGCGATCCCGCAGACAAAGGCGGCGATCAGACCATTGCCGAAGCTGACGTCGGCGAGGCCGAAGGCCGCCAGGGCGAACCCGACCGCGTAGATCCCCTCATAGCGCGGCGTGATTCCCCCGCCCGGGAGGTGGTGGCGCAGCTTCCCACCGAGCACCCCCAGGCCGACTCCGATCAAGCCGCCGACCGCTGCCTCTCCGACCAGCTTCGCCGCTTCCGCGCCGGCGTCGCCGCCAGGACTGGCGAGGACGAGGAAGAAGAGGACGAAGGGCAACGCCAGTCCGTCGTTGAGGCCGGACTCGAGGTTGAGCGTGTGGCGGACCGCGCTCGGGACCAGGCGCGAGGTGACGACCGCCGAGGTGACCACCGGCTCGGTCGGCGAGAGCACGGCGGCGAGCAGGAAGGCCTCGGCCCAGCTGAGGTCGGGAAAGAGGGCCTTGGCGGCGAGCGCGAGCAGTGCCATCGTGATCGGCATCGCGATCACGAGCGCGCGCGCGACTGGGCTCCAGTGGCGCCGCAACAGCTCGCGCTCGACGAACATCCCATCGGAGAACAGGGTCAGCACCAGCGCCAGCTCGATCAGCTCGACGATCGCCGGGTCGGTTGCGTCGACGTGAACAACACCGGCGCCGGCGAGGCCGATGCCGAGTGCGACAGAGAGCACCGACGCGGAGAGGACGGTCCCTTTCATCACACCGGAGAGGGCGGCGACGATCGCCAGCAGACCTCCGAACAACAGCAGTGCCTGGCCGAAGCCGATGTCCATCGGTTAAGCCCGGCTGGCAGGCTGTCGCTCTTGCGCCATCACTGCCGAGTATGACCGGGCGGTCGGCTTTTCAGCCGGCGTCGGCGAGGGGAGCCATTGCACTCGGTGGGGCTCCGGCCAGGACCCAACATCCGGGCTCGGCGGAGATCAGCAGTCCCCGGTCGCGCAGGTTGCCGAGGGCCAGACTCACCGTCGGCCGCCGGGCGCCGATCATCTCGGCGAGCACGCTCTGCGGCACGTTCATCTCGATCCTGGCGCCATCGGCAACGACGGTGCCCCAACGCTCCGCAAAGGCCCAGAGCAGGGCCAAGAGGCGTTCCTCGATGCCGACGATGCTCATGATCGCCGATTGCAGAGCGAGGGCTCTGGAACGGTCGATGGCCCGGCTTGCAATCGCTCCAGCCGCGGTCGGCGACTGTGAGAGCGGAGAGCCGGGGCGAAGGTCGAGAACCGCCAGTCTGGCCCGGTCGACGACATGCCACTCCGAGTCCGAGAACGAGGCGCGTTCCTCGCGCCAGGGAAGGAGCAGGTCGCCAACGCCGAGCAGCTCGACACTGCGCCCCCGGGCCAGCGTTACCCGGCGCAGCAGCATGCCGGACATCACCAGATAGCCGAGCTCGTCGCTTCCCTCTTCTGGCAGCGCCCACGGGCCCACTTCCAGACAAATCTGAGGCAGCTGCGCGCCGGTGCTGTCCTTTGTGCTCAAGAAATGGCCCCTTCGGGGTTGGGGGACGACGAGACGGGTCCTGTTTATGGAACGCGGTCCCCAACTCGGGGTTGCGGTCTGGCTTGCGCACTCGACCTGCCTCCCAGTGTCAGAAGGATGACCTGCCAAGGGATTCCTTCCTTCCTTCCTTCCTTCCTTCCTTCCTGCCTGTCACCCGGGTATCAGGAGGCTATGCGCAATTTTCCGGCGATTGTAAGCGCGCTTACACGGCCCCGACTCGTCGAGGTGCCGTTCCGGTTGGGGTATGTGGGTACGTATTCAGAGTCAACCGGTAGGGGGAATCAATGTTCGTAAGGCTCATAGTCAGCAGCATCGTCGTCTGCAGTTTTCTCATGACGAATGTCGTCGCGGCAGCCGACGCTGCCTCGCGCGCGACCGCCAAGGGGCGCACCGGGCAGGGATACCGGATCAAGCTGGCAATGCAAGGGGCGGACTCATTTCGGATCGTCGGGTTCAAGGCCGATCTCGAGTGCCGCGACGGCACCGAGTTGCAACTCGAAGAGGGCGGCTTTCTGTCCACGCTCGTCCGTCCCAACGGTTCCTTTCACGAAATGCAGTACGGCGACACCGACCGGGTGTATATCCAGGGTCGGGTCAAGGGAAGCTCGGTGAGGGGGCGATTGCGACTCACCGATAGGTATGGCAAGGGCAACCCGTGCAAGTCGCGCTGGATCAACTTCCACGCCGGCTGAGGGGCACGGAGGCGCGTGGCGCCGGCGGGCGAATGCTCGAAGCCGAGGGCCTGCGTCCCTCCTCGCGCCCCTGGCGACACTGCCCCGCGCCGAAGTCGCTGTCAGCTAGATGACACCCGGTTTGGCGACCGGGGTCGGGGCTGAAACGATGTCCTTGTCTCGATCCGAGGTCTTGGCTGGGCGCAGGGTTGCCGCCGGCCGATCAAGGTTTCGGGAACAGGGAGGGAAGGGAACGAACAGCCGTCCGTGGTCGAGCTGGGCAAGAACTCGTCGGTCCGGCCCGGCAGAGGAGCGACCCGGCGGCTGTCGCTTCCCTTCCGTCGAGAAGCTCCCCTTCCGGGGACTCCTAAGGCCTTGGAAGCGCTGCTCTTCTTGGCGGGCGCGGTCGCCGGCTCGGCGCTCGTCGCCTCGCTGATTCACGGACTGCTGGACAGGCCCGTCTTCCCCTTCGTCGTCGTGGCGCTGCGCAGGGAGAGAAGCAGCCTGTGGCGATGAGCGGCTGACCATCGCCCTCATGATCGAGTCCTGCCGGCACCTTGCGGCGGCCGGTCGACTCTAGGATCAGAGGGGAGCGGACCGAGTTAGCCGGCGCCTGCTTCGATGTAGAGAGAGTCTCGATTGAGCCAAGGTAAAAGACCTACGGAGGCGTCGATGCCAAATCTCGAATGTCCAGCCTGCGGGCTCAAGATTTCGTCCCTAGGGGCGCCGACTAACTGTCCGCGCTGCCGGGTTCGCAAGCAGGAGCGCATCAAACTGGTTCCGGCAACGTTGGCCGCGCATGTCGCCCCTCCGTCACCGCCTTCTTCCGCCTGACCAGGGCTGAACCAGGCGAGAGGTGGAGGCCCCGATGGCCGGGCGGGCTGTGACCGGAGTCCTGTCTGGACCGCGGTGGGTGCTTTTCGCTCATCTGAGGACAGGTTGGATACCCGGCGTTTACTTCGATGGCAGGCGCTTCGCATAGCCGATGCCCCTCCGCACCCAGCCGGCTAGCTCGCGTTTGCTTTTCAGACCGTCGGGGGAGACCGCGATCCACCCCGTCATCGTTCGGCCGCGCATCTGCATCAACTCGACATTAGGTAGGGAGATCAGTGCCTCGCTGTCGACCGGGTTGACGCGGACCAGAAGTCCGCCGCGCCCCGAAGCTGCCACCGCCATGTTCCCGTTCAGCAAGAAGGCCAGACCACCGAACATCTTCTTCTCTGCGATCCCGTCCTCATCGGCGAGCAGATCGCGCACCCGTTCCGCGAGTTTCTCCTCGTAGGCCATCGGCTGCGGCGAGCCTAACCAAGAACTTGTGCTCGGCATCTTGGTGACCTGAGCGATGATCGCGAGGCCGAGGCCGTCGAACGCCTTCTCGCGAAAGCCAAGCCCCTCGTCTGAGGCCCGGATCTCAAGTAGGCCATCGGATGTCGAGGAAGTACCGAGCTGAACGAGATGCAAGCCGAGCTCTGCGACCCTGGGTGCCATCGCGACTATGCTCGGACCGTGAAAGCGAATCGCTCCGCGCCGACCGGCCCGGTGATTCCCGTGCTCACGTACCCGGACGTTCGGGCTGCCGTCGACTGGCTGGTCGAGGTGCTCGGGTTCGTCGAGCGCGTGTGGATCGGCCCAAATCATCGGGCGCAGCTGAGCTTCGCGGAGGGCTCGCTGATCGTGGCGGACGCGACGCGCGAGCGTGTCGTCCCAATCAGCGGTGAGGTGACTCAGTCGGTGATGCTGCGCGTGGGAAACGTCGCAGCCCTTTGCGAGCGTGCTCGCGACAACGGAGCAACAGTCGTCGAGGAGCCGAAGGACTTCGAGTACGGCGAGCGCCAGTGCGCATTCGTCGATCCGGGAGGCCACCGTTGGACGCTCACCCAGACGCTGCGTGATGTCGACCCTGAGGAATGGGGTGGGACCTCGGCAGCGCTCTGACGCTCCGGTTCCCAGCTTTACCCTGAGCCTCGCTGCGCGCCGCACCAGGGACTGCCTCCAAGAGGACAGCTGCGGGGGCTGCACATCGGTAGTCGCTGAGGAGCAGGTCTTTTTCGGCCACTTTTCCGGCCCGCTGCTCTGTAGTAGTAATGGATCCTTCTCGTTCCAAAAACCAGTGCCCGGCATCTCGCCAAGTCGGGTTCCCCGCGGCGATCTCCGGCCGGCCGCGATCAGCCTTCAGGGAGGGCGAAGCGCATCCGCAGTTCAGTGCCCTCGTGACTCTGGGAGACGTCAAACTCGGCACTGACCTGGGCGATGATCGCGAGGCCGAGGCCGAGGCCGTCGGACTCCTTCTCGCGAAAGCCGAGCCCGTCGTCTGAGACCCGGATCTCGAGCAGGCCATCGGATGTCGAGGCAGCGAGAGTGACGGTCCCCGGATGCTCACGTTCATATCCGTGTTTGACCACATTCGTCACGGCCTCGGAGACAGCGAGCGCGACGTTGTCGACGACTTCGGGGGCGGCTCCGAGGCGGCGGGCGAAGTCGCTTGCCTGGTGTCGGAGATCGGCAATCACGGCCGCCGTCGCGGGAACGCTGATGTCGAGAGAGGGCGCAGCCGGTGCGGCCCTGCCGGTCGGAGCGGTTTGGCTCTTTCTGTGGTTCATCAGGTTCGTTGATCGGCGTCCCGGGCCATTTCCTTAGCCTCACGCAAGCGCTTGACAACTACGAAATACCCGGGATGCCGCTCGACTACGCGGTCGACCTCCTCGATCTCGTGGCCCGGCACGACGAAAAAGCGGTCAAAGTCGGTTCGCACCGCCTCGTAGGAGGGGATCGAGATCCTGACTTGGGCGTTGCAGCCCAGGTTTCCGCACTCGCAGACGAACACCGCGACTGCTGCGCTCGTCCCGCGCTCGATTGCCTCGTTGACACGCCGGCCGTTTATCTCGGCCGCTGCGGCCCGGCGCGTCCAGGCGACCTCCTGGTCGTTTGAAACGGAGTCTGCTTCCTCGCTCGACGCTGCCAAGCCGATCAATTTACGGCCTGCAAGCCCCCTAAAGCAACAGGGCGTCTTTCTCACCCGTCACTTTTGGCGGCAGGTTGGGTCTGAGGTCCGGGCCGCTTCCTCTCCGGCTCGTCTAGGAAGTCGTCCAGAGCCTGGCAGCGGCAGGCAGTCGCTTCAAGGCCCGCTCCGCGGGCCTCGCTGACGCGCCCTCGCTCCG
>DATCBF010000406.1:0-2972 GCA_036512025.1 Solirubrobacterales bacterium | reverse complement strand
CCGGCCAGCTGCTTGGGCTGGTTGGCGACGATCCCGACCGGCTGGCCGCCGAAGCGGGCGAAGCAGGTGATCAGGGTCTTGGCGAACTTCGGCTTGAGGTCGAACCACTCGCCGTCGTCGACGATCTCGGCGATCACCTCGTACATGTCGTAGGGCTTGCGCGAGGAGTCGGGGACGATCTCCATCAGCTTCTCCGACATGCGGTCGTCGAGGTCGTCGGTCTCGATCACCGGCGGCTTCTCTTCGCAGTTGGCGGGGAAGTAGGAGAGGTACTGCTTGATCGCTTCGATGCACTCCTCGTCGTCGGCCACCTCGAGGTCCCCCACGCCCGATTTGCGGCAGTGGACCTTGGCCCCGCCCAGCTCCTCCATCGTGATGTCCTCGCCGGTGACGGCTTTGGTCAGGTGCGGGCCGGCGAGCGCCATCGCGCCCTGGCCGGAGACCATCGGCACGAAGTCGGCCAGGGCCGGGATGTAGGCGGTGCCGGCGGCACAGGGCCCCATCATCGCCGCCACCATCGGGATCACGCCCGACATCTCGACCTCCTCGCGGAAGAGGTGGCCGGAGGCGGCGAAGAGCGAGCCGGTCGCCTCCTGGATGCGGGCGCCGGCAGAGTCGAGCAGCCAGACGAACGGCATCCGCTTGCCCAGCGCCATCTCGCGCAGGCGGGTGACCTTGAGCTCGCCGGTCATCCCCATCGATCCGGCCATCACCGTGAAGTCGTAGGCGGCGACGCAGCAGGTGCGGCCGTCGATGTCGCCCCAGCCGGTGATGACGCCGTCGGCCGGCGCCTGCACCCCGTCCATCGCCCGCTGGGCGAAGTGGGGGCGGCCGTGGATGCCCATCTCGACGAAGGTGCCCTCGTCGACGAGGAGGTCGATCCGCTCGCGGGCAGTGAGCTTGCCGCGCTCGTGCTGCTTGGCGATCTTCTCCTCGCCGCCACCGAGCTTGGCCTTGGCGCGGCGCTCGTGCAACTGCTCGTTGAGCTCGCTCAGCGGGGCGGTCCCCGGAAGCAGGTTTTTGTCCTCCGTCTGCTCGGTGCTTGCCACCGCTACCTTCCCTTCCACTGCGGATCGCGCTTTTCGAAGAAGGCGGTGACGCCCTCGACTATGTCCTCGGTGCTGAAGGTGAGCGAGAGCTGGGAGCGCAGGAACTCGAGCGCGTCGTCCAGGGCCATGTCCTGCTGGCGGTACATCGCGTCGTGGCCGAGCCGCATCAGCACCGGGCTCTTGGAGGCGAGCTTGCCGGCCCACTCGGCGACGGCGGCGTCGAACTCGGCGGCGGGAACGACCTTGTTGGCGAGTCCGAACTCGACCGCCTGCTCGGCGCTCAGCCGCTCGCCCAGCAGCATCATCTCGTTGACCTTCTTCCGCGGGACGTTGCGGTAGATGATCGACATGATCATGTAGGGGAAGGCGCCAACGTTGATCTCGGGGGTGCCGAATGTCGCTCCCTCTTTGGCGATCACCAGGTCGCAGGAGAGCGCCAATCCCATGCCACCGGCAAGGACATGGCCGTTGGCGGCGCAGAGCGAGGGCTTGCCCAGGCGCGGCATCAGCCTGAAGTATTCGAGGAAGAGATCGGAGGAGAAGTGTTTGGCGACGAGCGGGACATCGGCCGCGAAGCCCCCCAGATCGGCGCCGGCGCAGAAAACCTTGTCGCCCGCGCCGGTCAGCACGACCGCCCGCACCTCCTCGTCGTCGCGCGCTGCCTTCATCGCCCCGACCAGCTCCGACAGCATCTGCCCGGAAAGCATGTTGCGCTTCTCCGGGTTGTCCAGCGTCACCGTGGCGACACCGTCCGCGACCTCGTATTTGACCAGCTCGTAGTTCCCCATCGCGCCCGGCACGATAGCTGAAACCGTCTTTGTGCAGGAAGTGGGAAGTGCTACTGTCCACTCGGCTTTTTGGGGGCAGCCATATCGCCCTTGCAACCGCGAACGAGGAGAGAGACCAGTGGCGACCGCGACCGACGGCTCCAGCGTGATCAAGCCCGACCACCAGGCCGGGCGCAAGCACTTCATCTTCAGCCAGGAGCACGAAGACCTGCGCGAGTCGATGCAGTCGTGGGTGAGGAAGGAGCTGTGGCCGCACCGCAACGAGTGGGAGGACACCTACTGGCCGACCTCGGCGATGCAGCGCGCCGGCGAGCTCGGCTTCCTCGGCCTCTGCTTCCCGGAGGAGTACGGCGGCCAGGGCGGCGACTACTTCTACTCGTTGGTTCGCGCCGAGTGCATGAGCTACTCCGGCTCCGGCGGCACCAACATGGGCTTCGCCGTGCAGAGCGACATGGTCCTCCCCCCGATCCACCTGCTCGGCACCGACGAGCAGAAGCGCAAGTACCTCGAACCGGGCCTCAGGGGCGAGAAGATCGGCAGCCTCGGGATCACCGAGCCGGGCGCCGGCTCCGACGTCGCCGGCATCCGCACGACGGCGATCCGCGACGGCGACGAATACGTCATCAACGGCTCCAAGACCTTCATCACCAATGGCCCCCGCGCCGACTTCATCGTCCTCGTCTGCAAGACGGACCCGGAGGAGCGCCACGCCGGGATCACGCTCTTCATCGTCGACCTGCGCGATGAGAAGGGCGAGCACGTGCCCGGCTTCACCGTCTCCGCCGAGCTGGAGAAGATGGGGATGCACGCCTCAGACACCGGCGAGCTGGCCTTCGAAGACGTCCGCGTCCCGGCCGATGCGGTGTTGGGCGAGGTCGGCAAAGGCTTCTACCACATCGCCTGGGAGCTCCAGGGCGAGCGCCTCGTCGCCGCCGCCGGCTGTCACGCGGGAGCCGAGCGGATGATCGAGAAGACCCTCGAGTACGCCAAGGAGCGCGAAGCCTTCGGCCGCCCGATCGGCAAGTTCCAGGCGATCCGCCACAAGTTCGCCGAGATGGCGACCAAGACCGAAGCGGCAAAGCAGTTCACCTACTCAACCGCCTGGCGCTTCGCCAACGGCGAGTACCCGGTGCGT
>DATCBF010000405.1:0-4689 GCA_036512025.1 Solirubrobacterales bacterium | reverse complement strand
TCCCCTTTCCCAATTGCCGGGCACAGCGGTCGCGAGCCTAACGCCCCGCACGGCAACGAGGCCCGGGACGGGGTTACTACGCGCGCAGGAAGCTCAGCAGGCTGCCGTGGTCTTCGTCGCAGGCGGGGCAGCCGTCGAGGTGGGCGCGCATGCCCGGGACCTTGGCGTCGGCATCGGAGCCGGCAAGCTCCAGCTCGACGTAGCGATCGAGCTCGGCGAAGCATTCCTCGCAGGTCAGCTCCAGGCCGCCGGGCCCGAGTGCGCGGGCCAGGAGACGGGCGGGATCGGGGTTGCCGGGTGTGTTCATAGCTCCTCCTCTCGGTCGCGCCGATCTAGATCGAGACCGCGTGCGGCCAGCGCGGCGCGCAGTTTTCTGCGCGCGTCGTGCAGCGTCTTGTAGAGGGCGCCACGGGTCGAGTCAAGCCGCTCGGCGAGGACGTCTATCGGGACGTCGTTGAGCGCCACCGCGACGAGAACCTGGCGCTGGCGGCTGCTGAGGCTGCGCTCTATCTCCTCCCGCAGGGCGCCGATCAGGTCGCGGGTCTCGACCTCGTGCTGCACGGTGACCCCTGCGTCGGCAAGGGTCAGCCAGGCACCGTCCTCGAGCGGGACCTCGCGGCCCTGCCAGGCGCGGCGGCGCACCTTGACCCCCGCCTCGAGCAGAGCGAACTTGTAGGCCCAGGTCGTGAAACGACTTTCGCCGCGGAACTCGCCGAGCTTCGCCAGCACCGCCAGCAGCGCGTCGTCGGCGCTCTGCTGAGCGAGATCCTCGAAGTCGCCCCGGCGCAGATGGGAGAGAGAGCCGCCGCGGCGGTTGACTTCGAAGCGGGCGGCCCTCAGCAACAGGGCGTGGAGCTCGACCACCGCGGCATCGCGCTCGCGTCCCACGGAGGCAAGCCGTCGATGCAGCGAGCGTGAGGGATCGGCGGTGGGCTCGAGGCCCGGCCCGGCTCCTGGTGTCTCCGTCGGCATCGCGGTTATCGATGGTGCCATGCATCGTTAGCGACCGCAGGCCGCCAACCCTTACCCCAACGCCCGCGGCAGGCCGAGATGGCGGGCCGCGGGTAAGACCGCGCCCGTCGGGGACGCAAAGAGCACGAACCATCCACCAACCGACGGAGGCTCCTGTGTCGACCACAACGCTTGACCCGCCCGCCTACACCGGGCTCTCATCCACCTTCACCGAGCGGCTGAAGGGTGACCCTGCCTACCAGGCGTTCCTGCTGTTGCGGATCGCCTTCACCGTCGCCCCGATCGTCTTCGGCCTCGACAAGTTCTTCAACGTCCTGGTCGACTGGGAGGGATATCTGGCGCCCTGGATCAACGACATCGTCCCCGGCAGCGCCTCCACCGCGATGCATCTGGTCGGGGTGGTCGAGATCGTCGCCGGCCTCTCGGTCGCTCTCAAGCCTCGCTACGGCGCCTACCTGGTCGCGGCCTGGCTCGGCGGCATCATCGTCAACCTGCTCACCTACTCCGGCTACTACGACATCGCCCTGCGCGACTTCGGCCTGATGCTTGGCGCCCTGACTCTGGCGCGGCTGGCAAGCAAGTACGACCCGCCGGGCCTCAGCCTGAGGCTCTGAGCGGGCCTTCTAAGATCGGCCAGGTAGGCGATTCTCGAGCGCCTAGGCATCGCGACGCCGGCCGGCGGGCTGGGGACGATCGCGGTCAACGGCGCCGCCGCGATCGCCGGTCCCGAAGGCGGAGATGACGCGCTTCGAGCCGCACGATCCGGAGCGGGCAGGCTGCCTGATCGAAGTCAGCGCCGCTGCATCTAAGATCTGAGCATGTGCAGAAACATCAAAACTCTCCACAATTTCGATCCCCCTGCCAGCGAGGACGAGGTGCGGTCCGCGGCGCTGCAGTACGTGCGCAAGATCAGCGGCTCGACAAAGCCATCGCAGGCGAACGCCGAGGCCTTCGAGGAGGCCGTTGAGGCGGTGGCCGCGGTCTCGCGGCGCCTGCTCGACAGCCTCGTCACCTCGGCGCCGCCCAAGGACCGCGAGGTCGAGGCGGCGAAAGCCCGCGCTCGGTCGGCGCAGCGCTTCGCGGCCTAAGGGGACTAAGCCGGGGCGATTCGGTCGAGCTCGGCCAGGTCCTCGGCGCTGGGCTCCCAGGCGAGGGCGGCGACGTTGGCAGCGATCTGCTCGGGCTTTGTCGCTCCAGCGATCACAGAGCCGACGGCCGGCTGGGCCGCGAGGCCGGCGATGGCGACGTCGAGCAGGCCGATGCCGCGCTCCCGTGCGAAGGCCTCCAGCGCCTCGACCACCTCGAACTGCTCGTCGCTGCCGGCCGGTCCTCCGGAGGCCAGCCGGCTTCCCGCCGGGCCCGGCTCTCCTCGCCGGTACTTGCCGCTGAGCAGGCCGCTTGCCAGCGGGAAGTAGGGCAGGATCGAGACCCCGAGGCGCTTGCAGGCTGGGGCGACATCCGTCTCGATCCTGCGCTCGAGCAGGCTGTACTGGTTCTGCAGAGTGGCGAAGCGGGTCAGGCCCTGGGCCCGCGCGGTCCGCTCGGCCTCTTCCAGTTCGGCGGCGCTGAAGTTGGAGCAGCCGATCGCGCCGACCAGGCCTTCGCGCACGAGCTCGTCAAGCGCGGCCAGCGTCTCCGCGATTGCCGTCACCCCGTCGGGCTTGTGGTACTGGTAGAGGTCGATCCGCTCGACTCGCAGCCGCTTCAAGGAGCCCTCGATCGCCCAGCGGATGTACTCGCGAGAGCCGGGCGCGGCATCGGGCGCATCGGCGTCCTCGCTCCACGCCCAACCGAACTTGGTCGCGATCGCGAACTCGTCCCGCCGGCCCGCGAGCGCCTCTCCCATCAGCCGCTCGCTGGCCCCGTCGCCGCCATAGATGTCGGCGGTGTCGAACAGCGTCACGCCGGCATCGAGCGCCGCGCCGAGCACAGCCGCGGTGCCGTCCAGGTCGAGCCGCTTGCCGAAGTTGTTGCAACCGAGGCCGACGACTGAGACCTCTAGCCCGGAATCGCCGAGCTGGCGGGTGGGAAGGCTGGTGGTGGGGGAGGGGGAGGACATCACCCACTTTTACCACGAGCCGACGAGCGACCTTGATCGATCGCCTGGCAGGCGCTCAAGACCGGCAAGCCATTCAACGGCGAGTTACGTCAGAATCTCGTCGGGAATTGGGAAATAGCGAGCGCCCGTAGCTCAGTGGTCAACGGGACCTTCACGGGTTCCAAAGAGCGTCGGTCTTTCCAACCGAAGGTCGAGGGTTCGATTCCCTCCGGGCGCATTCCTCTCCATTCCGCCAAGGGCCCAGGACTTTCTGGCCCAGAGCAGAATCGCCGGCTTCGGGCGAGTTGACCGTTCCGCTGTCTTCCTCGTGGTTCCGGGCGGTTCCGGAGGGTCTCTGTCTTATTTCGGCTCGCCTGGGGAAGGGCGAATACGGCTGCGCCGAATGGCAGAAGGTTCAGAATCAGATTTATCTGATACCGTACGGGCGTGACGCGTATGAACGCCACGAAGGTGGCACGAGAATTCTCGGCAGTCGTCAACCGGATCGGTGCCGGTGAGGAGATCGAGGTCGTCCGTAACGGCGTACCGGTTGTGCAGATGAGGCCGGCCGGGTCGACGCGGCAGGTTTCGGCTGCGCGATGGCGAGAGCTGATGGAGACCGCCCCCTCTGTCGATGAGGACTTCCCTCGTGATGTTGAGGCGGGGAGAGAGGCGATCGGCCCGCCAAGTGGCGCGTGGCCGTCCTGATCGACACCTCCGTCCTCATTGACGCCGAGCGACGGGGGCATTCTTTGGATCGCTCGGTCGGCGAGGAGGATCGGGCGATCAGCGTCATCACCGTGAGCGAGCTTCTGCACGGCGTCCACCGCGCTCCGGACGGCCCCTTGAGGGCTCGGCGCTCAGCATTCGTAGAGCACCTGATCTCAGCAGTCGAGCCGTTGCCGATCACGGCTTCCGTGGCGCGTGCACACGCCGAAATCTGGGCAGCGCTTGACGCAGACGGCAAGCTGATCGGTGCCCACGACCTTTGGATCGCGGCGACCGCCTTGAGTCATGGTATGGACATCGCCACCACGAACCGACGGGACTTCGAGCGAGTACCCGGTCTCGGTTTGGTGACCATTTCTTAGCGCCTTTCGACCATCGGTCGAAACGACCGCGACTGTCGTGTCTCATAAATGTCGCAGAACCACTGCAAATGGCTCTGCCGTGGGGACGTAGGCCAGCCTTTCCAACCGAAGTCGAGGGTTCGATTCCCTCCGGGCGCATTCAGGCGGACTGGGCCGATTTGAGCCCAAGGAGCTTGGCGAGGTCTGGGATCATGTCCCCGATGTCGGGGCCAAAATCTATTTCCACCTGGATCGCTCGGGGAACCTCCGATTCAGTTTTCCCGATGTCCTCGATATTGAAATTTGAAATCGCCACCGGCTTGGATTCTGAGGCGCCGACCAAGGCGCTGACGAGCGCTGGGTCGTGCAATGAATGGCCGATCACCAAAATTGCATCCGCAAGATCCACAGCGGCATAAAACTCGGTCCATAGCTGCTTGACGGTCGAGTCGCTGGTCGGGTCCTTGTCGGGGTCGGGGTAGAGCACAACCGGCCGACCCAGACTCGAATTGAAATTCTGATCCGCATTGTGGTCGCTGACGGCGCCGGCCTGTTCGTACCAACCAACGGCTCCATGGAGGTGAATCACAGGCGTTCTGGATACGCGAT
>DATCBF010000404.1:0-6714 GCA_036512025.1 Solirubrobacterales bacterium | reverse complement strand
GAATCCGAGGCCGTCCGCCCGCCGCAGGACCTTGGCCGCCGAGACGGGCGCATACGCCGCATCCGGCAGGAACGTGCGCGCGTGCCCCAGCAGGCCGTCCGGCCCGCGGTAGCGCAGCGCGACCGCGCGGTCGGCCGGCAGCCGGCGCCTGCCTGGGTCGGGCGGCGAGGCGAGGAAGCGGTGCGCCAAGCCTGGGGTCGGAGCCGCCGTCCAGTCGCTCTCGCTGCCCGAGTGGACGGCGATTCGCGTTCCCGCGGCGAGGATGGGCTCGTCGGAGCCGAACCGGCAGTGGGTCGACCAGCCTGCCGGAAGGACTCGGAAGGAGGAGAAGCGGGCGCCGACGTTGGCCCAGCAGTAGACGCCGGCGGCGCCGGCGGAGAGGTCGCCGTCGCGCACCGAGAAGAGCTCGACGCCGTCGAGGTAGCCGACGATCGCGTCGCCCACCAGATCGAGGCTGACGAGGTAGTCGCGGCCCACGGTGTAGGGGGTGGTGTCGGACCAGAGCTCGGTGAGTCCCGGCCACGCACTTGACGAGCCGCCGGTAGGAGCGCTCGCGGTCGATCGAGAAGCGGTAATAGTTGTCGGGATCGCCGTAGCGCGCGACCACCCCGATCGCGTCGTCGTCATCGGAGCGCAGGCGCGCCACCACGCGGTAGTCGTCCCAGGCCACGTCTCCGGTCAGCGCCATCGTGCCCGGCTTGAGCAGTTCGGCCGTGTCGTCGGCGCCGCCCCAGACGTTGCTCGTCTGTCGCAGCTCGCCTTCGCTGTCCTGCCACCGCGCGGGGCCTTCCTGGTCGCCGGGCGTCGTCCGCAAGCTCGCGATCGGCGGGTAGCCGCCAGGGCTCAGGCGATCGGGAGGGTGAGCACGAAGACCAGCCCACCGAGCAGCATCGCGGTCGCGAACACGAGCACGGCGATGCGCAGCCGGCGCCAGTCCACCCGCAGCGAGATGCCGGCGAAGAAGAGCACGGCGGCGAAGAAGACGGTCGAGAGGATGTAGTCGTCATCGTGGCTCTTGGCGTCGGTCCCCTCCTGGTAGAGGTCGTCGGCTTCGCTGCTGAGCGCCGCCGAGCGGGCGAGCGCCGGCAGGTGGTACTGGGGCATGTACAGCGGCCCGGGAATGGCGGCGGGATTGGTGAACGGGCGCTGGGCGACCCAGGCCTCGAAGGCCGGCACGAACGCCGGCCTGAACCGGCGCCGGTAGACCGTCGCCAGCCCCTGGTTGCCCGCCTGGTGCGCGTCCAGCCAGCCGTTGAAGTAGAGGAGGTCGTCGATCCGGGACTGACCGGCATGGGTGGACGCCTGCTGGGATTTGATCCGGGTCGCCGACGCCTGCGCGTAGTGCTGGGACTGCTCGCCGGACCACAGCGAGGCCTGGTAGCCGCTCCACGCCGTGGCCAGCACGGTCAGCGACAGCAGTGCCACCGCGCTCAGCTCGAGAACCCGCTCGCCACGCGATGTGGTCGAGCCCTCGGTCAACTCCTCGGGCACATGAGCGTGGCCATGCGGCATCGGCGTGAAGTATCCCGTGGACGGGGTTTCGCTGGACCCTCCTGGCTAGGAGATGGCGATGATCAAGATCGTCAGCAGCCCAAGGGCGACGCCGCTCAGCGCCAGCGCCGCGTGCGCGTAGCGGGGCGGATCGGGAAAACGTCCTTCGGACAGGGCGCGGTCGACCGCCTCGCGGCGCAGGCTGCCATAGCCGATCACGGCTATCCCGTAGACCGCGAAGCAGATCCCGGCGACGTCGTACGGCCAATGGGACGAGCCGTGGTCAAGCCCCGGGATGACCCGGCCGACCGCAAGCGCGACCGCCAGGGCGGTAAGCCCGGTGCGCCACCACGCCAGCTCGGTGCGCTCGCCGGCGAGGCGAGTCCGCCGCGTGGCATCCACCGCTTCGGTTGAGGGCGCCTTCTCGTCCATGGAGCTCCTCTAGACGTTCGACCTCGCACCTCGTTATCCCGCAGGGCGCTCAGCTCGAGGGAGCACACACCCGGCGGGACCGGGAGTATCTTCACGATCGATGACCGAACCTGGTTCGTGCTGCGGTCCCTCGCGGGCGGACTCCCTCCCAACTGGAGCTGCCGCGGAGGGTGGCGGCGTGGCCCCCGAGTCGTCGGCTGCGGATTCGAGACGCATCCCGGAGCCCCCGGAGATGGTGTCGCTGGACGGAGGCGCCTTCCTGATGGGCGCCGAGGGCCCGGATTGCATCCCCGGCGACCGCGAGGGGCCGGTGCGCGAGGTCGAGATCAACGCCTTCTCGATCGACCCCTGCGCCGTCTCTAATCGCCGTTTCGCCGCGTTCGTCGATGCGACCGATTATGTGACGGATGCAGAGCGCTACCGCTGGTCGTTCGTCTTCGGCGGCCTGCTCCCCGACGAGTTCCCCGACACCCGCGGCGCCATTCAGGCGCCGTGGTGGCGCCAGGTCTACGGCGCTTGGTGGCGCCGGCCCGAGGGGCCGCATTCTTCGATTGAGAGCCGCCTCGATCACCCCGTAGTTCATGTGTCCTGGCGCGATGCCCAGGCCTTCTGTCGCTGGAGCGGCGTGAGGTTGCCGACCGAGGCCGAGTGGGAGTACGCGGCCCGCGGCGGCCTTGTCCAGCAGCGCTTTCCCTGGGGCGACGAGCTGGAGCCGGACGGTGAGCACCGGATGAACGTCTGGCAGGGAGCCTTTCCCTCGCAGAACACGCTCGAGGACGGGTTCCTCGGGACCTGCCCGGTCGATGCCTTTCCCGCCAACGGCTACGGCCTTCATAACACGAGCGGGAACGTCTGGGAATGGTGCGATGACCTCTTTCACGCCGACCGCGCCGGCGGCGCGCCGCAGCCGCCCAATCCCGCGGGCTCGGCGGGCGAGGAGGCAAGGGCCACCCGCGGCGGCTCCTACCTCTGCCATCACTCATATTGCAACCGCTACCGAGTCGCGGGCCGGAGCTCCAACACGGCGAACACCTCGACCGGCAACACGGGCTTTCGGTGCGCCCGAGACACCGAGCCGGGCGTCGGTCCCGGCTAGAGTGGCGTTGGAAGCCACTACCGGGGAGCGAAATTGAGCAGCGAGACCGACGAGACCAAGCGCGACATCCTGCCGATTCCCGACCAGCCCTACGAGGGCCTGATCACCTACGACGCGAAGGACCCCGACACGGCCTTCCCTCCGATCGAGCCGCTGCGTCCTCCCGCGGGAGCCCCCAACGTCCTCGTCGTCTTGCTCGACGACGTCGGCTTCGCGGCTTCCAGCGCCTTCGGTGGCCCCTGCCAGACCCCGGTCGCCGAGGCGCTGGCCGGGGAGGGGCTCAAGTACACGCGCTTTCACACCACCGCGCTCTGCTCGCCGACCCGCGCCGCCCTGCTCAGCGGCCGCAATCACCACTCGGTGGGGATGGGCGGGATCACCGAGATCGCCACCTCGGCGCCGGGCTACACCTCGATCCGCCCGAACACCGCGGCGCCACTGGCCGAGACGTTGAAGCTGAACGGCTTCTCGACCTCTCAGTTCGGCAAGTGCCACGAGGTCCCGGTCTGGGAGACCAGCTCGATGGGGCCGTTCGACAGCTGGCCCTCCGGCGGCGGCGGCTTCGAGCACTTCTACGGCTTCGTCGCCGGCGAGACCAACCAGTACTACCCGGCGCTGTATGAGGGGACGACGCCGGTGGAGCCCGACCGCACGCCGGAGGAGGGCTACCATCTGACCGAGGATCTGGCCGACCGGGCGATCGGGTGGGTCCGCGAGCAGAAGTCGCTGACGCCGGACAAGCCCTTCTTCATGTACTTCGCGCCGGGCGCCACCCACGCGCCGCACCATGTTCCCGAGGAGTGGTCGGACAAATACAAGGGCCGCTTCGACGCCGGCTGGGACGCCCTGCGCGAGGAGACGCTGGCCCGCCAGAAGGAGCTTGGTGTCGTGCCGCAGGACGCGGTGCTGACCGAGCGCCCGGAGGAGATCCCGGCCTGGGATGAGATGCCCGAGGGGCTGCGGCCGGTGCTGGCGCGCCAGATGGAGGTCTACGCCGGCTTCATGGAGCACACCGACCACCACGTCGGCCGCTTGATCGAGTCGATCCGCGACCTGGGAGTTCTCGAGGACACGCTCGTCTACTACGTGATCGGCGACAACGGGGCCTCCGCCGAGGGCACCGTTAACGGCACCTTCAACGAGTCCTTCACCTTCAACGCCGCCAACGCGCTGGAGACGCCCGAGATGCTGGCGGCGAAGATCGACGAGCTGGGGACCCCTTCGGCCAACAACCATTACGCGGTCGGCTGGGCCCATGCGATGGACACCCCATACAAATGGACCAAGCAGGTCGGCTCCCACTGGGGCGGGACTCGCAACGGCACGGTCGTGCACTGGCCCGCCGGAATCGAGGCCAAGGGCGAGATCCGCAACCAGTTCAGCCATGTGATCGACATCGCCGCGACGGTCCTCGACGCGGCCGGCCTGCCGCACCCCACCTTTGTCCACGGCGTCCAGCAGATGCCGCTGCACGGCAAGAGCATGCTGCCGAGCTTCGCCGACGCCGAGGCTCCCGAGCACCGCGAAACCCAGTACTTCGAGATGTTCGTCAACCGCGGCGTCTACCACAAGGGTTGGACCGCGGCGACCCGGCACAGCACTCCGTGGGTGGTCGGCACCGAGCTGCCGGCCCTCGACGATGACGTCTGGGAGCTCTACGCACCGGGTGACTGGACCCAGTCCGACGACGTCTCCGCCGAGAACCCCGAGAAGCTGCACGAATTGCAGCGGTTGTTCCTGATCGAGGCGGTCAGGTACGGGGCGCTGCCGCTTGACGATCGCCGGGTCGAGCGCTTCGAACCTCACATGGCCGGTCGGCCGACGCTGGTCGAGGGCAACTCGCAGATCCTCTACGGCGGCATGAAGCGGATCACGGAAAACTCGATGATCGTCGTCAAGAACCGCTCCCACTCGGTCACGGCGCAGCTCGTGGTCCCCGAGGATGGGGCGGAGGGTGTGATCATCGCCCAGGGCGGCGCCTTCGGCGGCTGGAGTCTCTACCTCAAGGAGGGGCGACCGACCTACTGCTACAACCTGCTCGGCGTTCAGCGCTTCAAGGTTTCAGGCGGCGAGCCACTGGCTGCCGGCGTGCGTCAGGTGCGGATGGAGTTCGCCTACGACGGCGGTGGACTCGGCAAAGGCGGCGACGTCACCCTCTACGTCGACGGCGCCAAGATCGGCGAGGGTCGCGTCGAGGCGACGATGCCACTGATCTTCTCTGGCGATGAGACGACCGACCTCGGCACCGACACCGCAACGCCGGTCAGCGACGATTACGCCTCCACCGATTGCAGCTTCACCGGCAAGATCGAGTGGGTGCAGATCGACGTCGACGAGGCCGCCGAGGACCCCGACCACCTGATCTCCCCCGAGGAACGTTTGCGGGTCGCGCTTGCCCGTCAGTAGCGTCGACCGCGAGCCGGCGGTCGCTCACTCATCCCTGACTCGATCTGCGACGCCAGTCTTTTCAGCTGGGCTAGGTGGTGGGCGTTCGCGTGTCGAGCACCTCAAGTAGGCCGTCGATGGTGAAGGGCTTGACCAGATAGCCGTTCGCCCCGGCGACGAGCGCCTTCTTCTGCTGTCCCGGCGCGGCGTCGGCACTGACGATGACAACCGGGACATCTGCGCGGTCCTCTTGCTCGCGAAGCGCACGCAGTATCGCCAGACCTTCCATGTCAGGCAGGTCCTGGTCAAGCAGGATCAGGTCAAAGCGAGTGGCGAGTGCCAGCTCAAGCCCAGAGACTCCACCTGCCGCATGCGTCAGGTCCCATACAGGGCGACGCTGGAGGATCCGCTCAACGAGGCGCAGGTTCGACAGGTTGTCCTCGACGTAGAGGACTCGGGCCGATTTGGCCGGGGTCGCCGGAGACGGGCGCGCCACCGGTCGGTCCGCCGCCGGCGGCGGAAGTGTGGCGACGGGCGCGGTGGTCTCGGGCAGTGTGACCGAGAAGGTCGTGCCCTCCTGCCCCGACGCGATCACGGCAAGAGAGCCTCCCATCGTCTCGGCCAGCCCGCGCGAAAGGGCAAGACCCATGCCACTTCCCTCGATCCCGGCCAGGGCGGCATCCAGCCGCTCAAACGGCTCAAAGAGCTTCGGGAGGTCATCCGTCGCAATCCCTGGTCCAGTGTCGGACACCGCGATCGAGATGTGTCCATCCCCGTCTCGGGCGGCGCGGATCTTCACGGCCCCGCCCGGGCGGTTGAACTTGACGCCGTTGGACAGCAGGTTGACAAGGATCTGGCGCAGGCGCCGCACATCGGCAACGACGTGCCAACCGTCCACATCGCCGAGCTCCGCGTCGAGCGTGATCCCGTTCGCCTGTGCCTGGGTTTCTGTCAACTCGATCGCATCGCGCATCACGTCGGCGACCGCGACCGGCTCGACCGACAACGCGAGGCGCCCTGCCTCGATCGCGGTCACGTCCAGAACGTCGTCGACAAGCGCCAGGAGATGCTGTCCTGCCCGCGCCACCTGCTCGGTCGATTCACGCTGCCCTGGGGTGAGATCCTCGCGTTCCAGCAACTCGGTGAAGCCGAGCACCGCGTTGAGTGGGGTGCGCAACTCGTGGCTGACCCGCGAGAGGAACTCGCCCGTGGCGGCGCTGACCGCGCTGGCCCGCGCGCTCTCGGCCTCGGCCTCGCGCAGCTTGCGCTCGTTGCGCTCGCGCCGGGTTGCAGCGGCGACGCTGACCGCC
>DATCBF010000403.1:0-20778 GCA_036512025.1 Solirubrobacterales bacterium | reverse complement strand
AGAGCGCCGACTACGTCGCCGGCCAGGTCGGCGCCCTGGTCTATGAATCGACGCTGTCGGCGAAGGCGGCTTCCCCCGGCTACCAGGGCTGCGTCTACTCCTTGGCCCGGGGGCTCGAGCGCAAGCTGGCGTCGAGCAAGGGATCGGGGACCTGAGGATGGCCCGGCGACTACTCCACTCAGACGGTTTACTGAATGTGCGGGGGTGACTAAGCGGCACCATGCGCACCGAAGAGGCCCGCGCCGTCTTACTCTCTCGGCTGAAGGCCCGACGACCCGCTATCGAGCGAGAGGTCTTGGCCCGGGCGTACGCAGTAGCCGACCCTGGCGAGACTTTCGACCCTGAGTACGTCGAAGGCTTGCGCGCCGTGATTCCCGCTGCCCTTGACTATGGTCTCGACGCGATCGAGCGAGGCGAGGAGCGCTCTTCGCTCCCTCCGCCGGCGCTGCTGGCCCAGGCTCGCCTTGCGGCTCGCAACGGGGTCAACCTCGACACCGTGTTGCGACGCTATTTCGCCGGCTATACCCTGCTCGGCGACTTCCTGATCGAGGAGGCCAAGGGCGCCGATCTGCTCGGCGCCACTGAGTTGAAGCGTCTGTTGCGCACACAGGCGACGCTCTTCGATCGTCTCATCGCCGCCATCACCGTGGAGTACGCTCGCGAGTCGGAGGGGCGCCTGGATACCGCCGAGCAGCGCCGGGCCGAGCGTGTGAAGAGGCTCCTCGACGGCGAGTTGCTTGACACTGCGGAGCTGCGGTATGACTTCGATGCCCACCACCTCGGCGCCATTGGGGTCGGTCCCGGAGCCGGGGATGCGTTTCGCGAACTCGCCAAGTCCCTGGATCGACGCCTGTTGGCGATCTGCCCCGGCGGGGACAGCGTCTGGGCCTGGTTCGGCGCCAGGGGAGCACTTGACCCCGAGCACCTCGAACACCACATCTCCTTGGACTGGCCATCGCGGGTTTCCCTCGCGCTCGGCGAGCCTACTCAGGGCCTAGCCGGCTGGCGCCTTACCCACCAACAAGCTCGCGCCACACTACCGATCGCCCTGCGTAAGCCTCAGACATTTGTCCGCTACGCCGATGTCGCCCTGCTCGCCTCGGTCCTCCAAGACGATGTTTTCACCACCTCGCTGCGGCAGTTGTACCTGGTTCCCTTGGAAGTCGGGCACGACGGTGGCGATGCGGCCCGCGAAACACTGCGTGCCTATTTCGCTGCCGGATGCAACGTCTCTTCGGCGGCCGCCGCCCTCGGAGTAAAACGGCACACCGTCACCAACCGCATTCGTGTGATCGAGGAGCAGATCCACCGCCCGCTCAGCTCTTGCTCAGCCGAGATGGAGACTGCGCTTCATCTCGAGAGTCTAAGCAGTTAACGTCCATCTAACCTTACTCGATCTACCGGAAACCGATCCAACTATGGCCGGTGCCCAGTGCTCCGTTCGGCCACGTTGGCCGTGCGCTTGGTGTCCCGACCGGGGGAAGCTTGAGGGCGCAAACCCAGGTTCCACAGGGAACTAATCAACCCCGGCAGCCATGGAGCCGTCGGGTAAGGGAGGCAGAAATGAAATCAATGAGATCTCTGGGCTTCGCCGCGGTCTTGGCGACGGTCTTCATGGCGTTCATGGGCGTCGCATCGGCGTCAGCAGCAGAACCAAAACAGTTCAACGCCGACCAGTATCCGGCGAACCTTGCGGCAACCAATCTACAGACCTTCGACTTTGGACCAGGGTATCGATTCTGTGAAATGACTCTCACAAGCGAATTGTCTGGGCCAACCAGGGAAGCCATTGCCAGCCTGACTCCAAACTGCGCAAACGTAAACACCAACGGGTGTCAGTTGGTACTGCACCCAGCAGCGGGCACGTTTGACATTGGCGGCTCCAAATGCACAACCGGTATCACCGTCAAGTTGGAACCATTCTCGCCGAACTGCGTCGAGAAGATCCTTCCTCAGTCAGGACTTCCGGCTGCATACTGGACGACTGGCGAAGGAAGCAAAGCTTCGATCTTCATGGAAATAAGTGCGCCTTTTAGGTATAAGCCTGTCAATAACCAGTGCGGCCTAGAGGAAGAAGGCAAAGAATACACGGGCGGCAGCTGGTCAATGAGCAATTTTAGTATTCAGGCACACAACAAAGGTGGCACGCAGATCGGAGCGCACGCCACATCGCAGGTAGGCATCCGCCTTCTGGAAGGCTTCACCGCGGAAACCTACTCCGTGGCGGCCTCCGGCGATCAGAATGCCGGAACGCCTGACGAAATACTGTTGAATAGCATCCCGATTAAATGTGGGGGCGCACACTTCAGCACGACAATGTCGTCTACCTCACTACTGTTGGAACCGGTAAGCGCGGCATACGCGGAATGCAAGATGGCCAACATCTTTCCGACTGAAATCAAAATGAATGGATGTAACTACAGCTATAGCGCTGAAAACAAAGGTGAACCTTTTCTCGGCGGAATGAGTGTGAAATGCGGAGCGAAATCGATTGAAATCCTGGTCCGTAACGCTGCGAAAACACATTCGAAGTGCAGAATTGTAATTGGCCCGCAGAGTTTTTCGAGCGGTGTGACGTATACAAACGTCGGCACCGGGTTCGAAGGAGGATTCAAAATTGGGGCTAAAATTACAAGCCTTGCAGCCACGGTGAGTAACGCGGAAGAAAGCTGTCCGATTGCCGCGGGCTCTTATACCAACGGCTCCTACACAGCGACTGACACGCTATTTGGGATGGCTCTCTAGCCGAGGATATTGCGCGCTCCACTGTATGGAAGGAGCCGTTGTTCTCGCGTTGAGATAACAGGAGTGTGAACCGAGGGGCCGGTGAGCGATTGCCGGCCCCTCGGGTTCGTGAGAACGAGATTGGCCGGGGCAACCCGCAACGGCGACCAGCAGTCTTCGGCGCTGTGGTACGCTATTGTTTAGGATCGTGAGAGAAGAACGAGTCCGGCTTGGGATCTGGATTCGAGTCAACGGGGAGAACACGGCGAGAGCAAGCCTCGGAGCCGGCCGTTATATGACCGTATATATCTATGTCTCGGGAGTTCCTGGCCACGCGTAGACGCGGGTGGCGGATCCAGGCGCGTTGTCGCAGGCCGCTTGCGGCCGCCATCGGCCTTGCGGTGGCTGGGGCGGGGTTGCTGGCTGTCGTCTCGGTGTGCCTGGCCATCGGACCGACGCTTACTCGCGAGGAATATGTCTCCCGCCTGGAGGCAGTTTGTCGGCCGCGTGTCGAGTCCACCGAGCGCGTAATGAAGGGCGTGCGGGACGACGTGCGCGCCGAACGCGACGCGACGGCGGCCAAGAAGTTCGGGCGCGGGGCGGCCATCTTTAAGGGGACGATCGGCGGCATTGTCGGCGTGCCGCGCCCGACGGCCGATGCGGCCCGGCTGGCAAAGTGGTTTGTCTATCTGAATCGACAGGAGGAATACCTGAGGCAGATCACCCTCCAGCTACGTGCGCAACAAATGATCAAGGCCCAGCGCTCCACCGCTCGCTTCATCCACAATGGCAACCTGGCCAACAACGTGGTGTTGGCCTTTGGCTTCAACTACTGCAGCTTCAGGTTCTCGAGGTTCGGCTGAGATGGGGCGGTCGGCGGCGATTCGCCTGGCGATCGCTCTGCTACTGGCGGTCTTGGCGCTGGGCGCGGCTCTCGCCCACGGAGAGCGTGCTCAGAAGGAAGACTTAATCGTTTCCCTGAGCGGCGGCATCACGCCGCGGAAGCTGCCTCGTGACCGGCCGGCTCCGGTGGCGGTGCATCTGGCCGGGGGAATCGAAACCTCCGACGGCTCACCGCTTCCCCGCGTCAATTGGATCAAGTTGGAACTGGCCTGGAGGGGACGCCTGTTCACGCGTGGGCTGCCGGTCTGCCCTCGGGCGCGATTGAAGAGCACCGACAGTCCTCACGCGATTTTGGCCTGCCCTGGCGCCTTGGTCGGTCATGGGCGGCTTTTTGCCAAGATTTTCGTCCCGAACCAGGTGCCCTTTGGCATCCATGCGCGGTTGCTTGCCTTCAATGGACGGACCCATGCCGGCCGGCCCGCGGTGTGGGTCCACGCCTACTCCGCAGATCCGCCGGTTTCGTTTGTCCTGCCGTTCACGGTGCGCCATCAGCCCGGAGCCTTTCGAACCGTTCTCGTCACGACCATCAGGCGCTCGGTCGGGCCCTGGCCCCATGTCGCAAATTTCCAGATCACCATCGCCCGCAACTTCTCCTATCGCGGCAAGAGGCGCAGCTACCTCACCGCCTCGTGCCCGGTGCCACGGAACTTCACGGCCGGTTTTCTCTCCTTTGCCCGCGCCAATTACACCTTCGCCGACGGTCGCCAGCTACGGCCACAGGTCGTGCGCAGCTGCCGCGCGCGATAGCTCTAGCGGTACGCGAGAAAAGCAAGGATCTTGCTATTTGTCCCTTTGCATAGGGGTTAATAAGAGTTTTCCTGCCCGAATGTGCTAGCAGTGGTATTCTCATGTTCCTAATTTGAGTGGCTGGGAAATCGGCGTCTTCAGGGGTGCAAAGCGAATGAGCGGTGACTCGGGTGCGGATCTGCGGCGGGATACCGAAGATTTCTCGCGCGCACTCGCGGATCTGCGGGCCCCCGTCGAACATGCGTGCCAGGAAAACGAGGCGTGGCAGGCGAAGGTCTCGGCATCCATCTATGCCGCTCTCGATTTCGCCACCGCCAATCCGGCGGCGGCGCGGGGTCTGACGATCGACCGGGTAGCTCGGCAGCTCGACGGTGGCCGTACCTACCAGAAGATGATCGCCCGCTTCGCTGATCTGCTCGACGCGGTGACGCCTGGCGGCGAGCATCTCCCCACCTTCTCCAACGTGGCGCTGGTCGCCGGTATCGCGAAGGTCATCGGAGACCATATGCGGTCACCTCGAGTCAACCGCCTTGACGACATCGGGCCGGAGCTTGTCCAATTTGCTCTCCTGCCATACCTCGGCTTCGAGGAGGCAAAACGCTGGGCAGAGCGCCCAGTGCCGCGTATCTAAGCCGTTCTGAGAAAACTGTGGTACGAGAAGTTCTTATTTTTGGCCTATGTTTCAGGGATAGCTTCCCATTTGTATTGACAATTCGGTCTGTTTATGTTCTTATATAGACGACTGATGTTGCAGGGGCATCAAAACTCGCTCCTTCCGCCAGTCGCTCCGGTGCTTGACATCGGGCAAGGTCGTCCCGCTCTCCCTGGGCGGCACGGCCACAGTGTGCAGACGGTATGAACCCACGGGGGCTTCCCTCCCCTCTGGGCCGTTTGCGCGCGTCCGCGTCCTCCGCTCAGCTCGTTCAGGAGCCGGTGGCGACCTTGTCCTGGTCTGAGCCTCGATGAAAGCGAACGGCAACGGCTGGAAACTCCCGAGTGGGCGTCACAAGCTGCCGCGGGAGGTTGTCGAGGCCCATCAGCGCTCCAGGCTGCTGGCAGCGGCCGCGGAGGCCGTCGCCGAGCATGGCTATGCGGCGGTGAGTGTGCGGCATTTGATCGAAAGAGCCGGTGTCTCTCGCGCCACCTTCTACCAACAGTTCGACGATCTGCAGCACTGCATCGTCTCGGCTTGCGGCGATGCTTCCGAGCGCCTCATCCGGGATATATCCAGTGCCTGCGCATCCCAGCGCGAGTGGCCCGAGAGCGTGGCCGCCGCGGTGAACGCCGGCCTCGAGTTCACCGTTGCGGCGCCCGCGCAGGCAGGCTTGTTGATGATCGGCAACAGCCCCGTCGACCGGCGGCTTGCACGCCGTGCGGACGCCGTCCGCGATCAGCTTGCCGGTTTACTGCGGGCAGGGCGCGAACGCTGCCCCGAGGCGTTGACGGAGCCGGACCTGATGGAGCCGGCGCTGATCGGCGGACTGATCTCGGTAATCGGCGCCTGGCTGAATGCAGGCCAAGTCGATCGCCTGCCGCAGCTAAGGCCTGAACTGATCCAACTCCTTCTCACCCCATATCTCGGCGCGCCCGAGGCGCGACGTGTCGCCACCGTCGCATAGCCCGCCATGCCCCGAGCTGGATTCGAACCAGCGGCCTATCCCTTAGGAGGGGATCGCTCTATCCAGCTGAGCTATCGGGGCCTGTTGGAATTTTCTCTTAGTTGCGGATTCGGCGCGGAAGTTGGCAGTGGCGGCTAGGAGTAGAGGCTCTCGGAAGCGAGCTCCTGGGCGCGCCGGCTCCAGAGCTTCACTTCCATGAAGATGTCATCGCCGTAGGCCTCGAGGGCGTCGAGGGCGAGCAGGGTGAAGCGGTCGTTGGAGATCGCTTCCTGATCGACCGTCTCGGCATCGAGCTCCGCGGTGGCGGCGACGGCGCCGCGCACCAGGGGCCGTCCCCAGACGAGAGTGACCGCGCCGGCGCGGTTGTTCTCACCCCTCCAGCGGCCGATCACGTCGTCGTTGAGGTCGATGCGCCAGTCCGCGTTGTCCGCGGCGAGGACGTCGGTGAAGTCGGCCTTTGCCTGGAAGTCGGAGGGCTCGCCCTCGTCTCGCTGCACATAGGAGACGTGGCCGAACAGCTCCACGGTCCCCTCGGGCCCATCGGCGTGGGCGGTGCAGGGCACCCAGACGCGCCCGCCCCAGGCCCGCTCCGGGAACCAGTCCACCTCGGCCGGAATCTCGACCCCGTCAGGAAGGTCGTCGATCCCCCTGCATGTCGTGGTGAAGGTCTCGTTCAACCGCTCCGCAAACCGCCCGTGGGGAATTCCCTCCTGGGTGCTGTCGGCGATGAAGCGCGGAATCGGTCGTGGGTTGGGGGGCATCGAGTCTCAGCCTAGTCGCCAAGCGACTCGCGCAGATCCGCCGCCGCGCGCTCCGGCGGGTAGACGTTGATGTCGACTCCGGTTCCCAACTCGAAACCCGCCTTGACGGTGAGCCGGGGGGCGATGTCGACGTGCCAGTGGAAGTGCTCGGCGCCACGCGGCGCGGTGCGGATCCAGAGGTTGAGCTCGGGGGGGCCGTCGAAGCGAACGGCCAAGGCGCGCATCGCGGTGCGGATCATCGCGGCCCCGGCTGTGTCCCCCTCGAAGTGCGCGGCTTCCGTGCGCGGCACAACCCGCAGCTCGAAGGGCGAGCGCGAGGCCCAGGGGCAGATCAGGGCGGCTTCGTCGTCGATCGCGACCAGGCGGTCCTTGCGCCGCACCTCCTCGACCAGGATGTCGCTGAGCAGCCCGCCCCCCGCAGTGCGTTCGCCGTAAGCGCCGAACCGCTCCCGCTCTCGCGCAACCGCCGCCGGCACGAAAGGCAGCGCGTAGAGTTGGGCGTGGGAGTGCTCGAGCGAGGCCCCGGCTCCGCCACCCTCGTTGACGATCACCTGGACGTAGGCGGCCTCGGAATTGGCTCGCATCCGCTCGCGCCAGGTGGCGATCGCGGCGGCGAACCGCTCCTCGCTCAGCTCCGCCATCGCGGTCACGTGCTCGGGGGAGTTGATGATCACCTCGTGGACGCCGGTCGCCGGCCGGGTCGAGAAGAGGTCCGGCTCGCCGGCGCGACGTGACGCCAGCAGCGGGTCGCCGCTGCTGGAGAAGGCGCCCGCTTCGGAGGCGGTGTCGTCACCCGTGCCAGCCGTCCTCTCCTCACCGAGGGCGGGATAGAGATTCGGCACCACCCGGGTCGTCCAGCCCGGGGTGTCGGCTGCGCCGCCGCCGTCTCGCATCGCGTAGAGCTCGGGCGGGGTGCGGTCCTCGCGACCCTCGCAGAAGGGGCAGTTGTCAGGCCCCTCCGGCTCGCTGGCGCGGGCCGAGAATCCCTCCGGGCGATCGGCTCGCCCCGGGGCGAGGATCGTCCGCAGCCCACTGAGCTGGTCGATGCGTATCTCGGGCGAGCTCAGGAGCGGGAGGGGGGGAGGTCGCCTGCGTCGGGGTCGACGGGTTTGGCCGGTGCGGCCGGTTCGGGCGGCTTTGGAGGCCGCGGCGCCGGCGTCGGTTTGGCCCCACCGACGCTGCGGCCGATGAACGGCTCGAGCATGTCCATCGGCAACGGGAAGACCACGGTCGTGTTCTGGTTGCTGCCGATTTCCAGCAGTGTCTGCAGGTAGCGGAGCTGCAGAGAGGCCGGGTTGGTGCTGATGATGTCGGCGGCGTCGGTGAGCTTCTGCGCCGCCTGGTACTCGCCTTCGGAGTTGATGATCTTGGCCCGGCGCTCGCGCTCGGCCTCCGCCTGGCGGGCGATCGCCCGCTGCATCTGTTCCGGGATCTCGACGTCCTTGATCTCGACCGCTGTCACCTTCACGCCCCAGGGCTCGGTCGACTCGTCGATGATCTTCTGCAGCTCTTCGTTGAGCCGCTCGCGCTCGGAGAGCAGCTGGTCGAACTCGGCCTTGCCCAGCACCGAGCGCAGCGCCGTCTGGGAGATCTGGGAGGTGGCGAGCAGATAATTTTCGACCTCGACGATCGCTTTGCGCGAGTCGATCACGCGGAAGTAGGCGACGGCATTGACGCCGGCGGGGACGTTGTCGCGGGTGATCACCTCCTGCGGCGGGATGTTGAGGGTGACCGTTCGCAGGTCGACCTTGACCATGCGGTCGATCAGCGGGATCAGCAAGATCAGACCCGGGCCCTTCTGGGCGATCAGGCGGCCGAGGCGGAAGATGACGCCGCGCTCGTACTCGCGCAGCACCCGCACCGAGGAGGCGAGGACAACCAGGAGAATCGCCAGGACCACGGCCACTGCGATCAACGCTGCCATCTAACTCGCTCCTTGTTCGGTTTCGGCTTCGGGTCGGACCACCAGGGTCAATCCGTCGACCGACTCGATGATGACTTTATCCCCCACGGTGACCCGGCTCTCGGGGTCGTGCAGGCGGGCGTGCCAGATCGCCCCCTGCGCGAAGACCTGGCCGGTGGGGTCCAGGGGTGAGCGGACCTCCGCCGTCGCCCCCCGCATCTCCTCAGAGCCGGTGCGGATCGGCTCGTTGCGATGGGCAGCGAGCACTTTGCGCCCGGCGAGCAGGACCAGGACGCCGAGCAGGAGGGCGACGGCGACGATCACGACGACCGGCAGGCTGTGGCCCTGGTGGCGGTAGACCAGCCCGGCGCCGACCAGGGCGGCGATCCCGAGGACGCCGAGGATCCCGCTGGAGACGTGCGCCTCGGCGACGAAGAGCACCAGCGCCAACACGAGCAGGACGACGATCGTCGCGGTCATAGGGACATCATGACCCCAGCGCGTAGTGGCGAACGTCGGCCTGGAGGTCGGCGGGGCTGGTGTAGGGGCCCTGCTTGAGGTAGACGAGTTTGCCGCTGCGGTCGTAGAAGGCGGTGTCGGGGAGCCCGAGGGTGGCGCCGAGCGAGTCGGCGAGCTTCTTGTCGGGGTCGGTGTAGCTGGGGTAGGGAACCGGGTCCTCGCCGAGGAAGGTGCGGGCCGAGGCATCGGAGTCCTGCGAATTGACGCCGAGGAAGGCGACCTGTCTGCCGTGTTCGGCGGAGAGCTTCTGCAGGGTCGGGAACTCGAAACGGCAGGGGCCGCACCAAGAGGCCCAGACGTTGACGACGACCGGATAGCCCTTGAGGGCGGCGATCCCCTTTTCGAAGGCGCCGGTTCCGCCCGGCAGCAGCTTGTCGGCCTGCGAGTGCAGGGCCGCCAGCGCCGGCGGCGATCCGGACAGCGCCTTGGCGTAGTCAGGGTGCTTGCCGCCGTAGTCGCCACCCGCTTCGGAGGCGCCGCAGCCGGTGGCTGCAAAGACCAGGATCGCCACTGCTAAAAGCGCAAATGTGAGGTTTCGTACCGAAGACGCCACTTCGATGATTACAATACGTGTCGTTCGGTCCGCCTGGTGCGGGCCGTATGAGATCGCCGGGGGAAGGTAAACGGACCTTCGGCATCCTCACCCATTTGTCCCGGCCGCACGTCTTTCGTCCCGGCGGGGACAGACCCAGAAGCCTTTCTATGGCCAAGACCAGCGACGTTGCCGCGGGAGCGGCAGTTCCTTCAGGCGCCGATATCGAGCGTGCGGCGGCGTTCGTCCGCGAGCCCTTCCTGCTCGACGGCGAGGGCCCCGAGGCGCTGGCCCCCGGCACCGCCCGGCGCCGCGCGCTCGACGCCGCCCTGAAGGAGATCGACGCCGGCCTCGAGGACCCTTCGCTGGAGTGGCGCAGCGCTTTCTCGCTGCTGCTCGGGCTCGAGCGCCTGCTCTCGGTCGAACCGCCAAAACTGCGCGACGGGGCCGAACTCTCCCCGCACCAGGTCGACGCGCTCTCCGGGACGCTGACCGAGCTGATGGCCGAGCAGCAGACCGCTGCCGATGACGACCGCCGCAACGGTGAGGCGATCGCCGCCGCCGAAGAGGAGGCCGCCGAAGCCGAGCCCGTCGAGGATCCCAAGCCCGACGACGACGACAGCGATCCCGAGATCGAGGACGAGGAGCCGATCGAGGACGAGGAGCTGGCCCCCGACGAGGAGCCCCAGGACTGGGAAGAGGCGGCCGAGGAGGACGAAGAGGTGGTTGAGGAGGCCCCTGAGGACCCCGGCGCCGAGCGCCGATTCTGGTTCGAGCACGCGACCGGCGCCGGCAAGACCGTCGCCGCCGTCGGCTTTATCGACGCCTCCCGCACCGGCGGCGTCCTGATCCTCACCCACCGTCGCAACCTGGTCGATCAGTTCATCGGCGAGATCTCCACCCGTGGCTACAAGGAGCGGTTGCGGCCGCCCCTGCTCGACGGCCGCGACGATCCCGACGGGCCGGTCACGGTTGAGACCTACCAGTGGTTCGTCCGCAACCAGAAACGGATCTCCAACGCTTACTCGATCGTGATCTGCGACGAGGCGCACACCGCGCTTGGCGAGAAAACCAGCGCCTGCATCCGCGCCTGGAACGGCCCCGTCTACATCGGCATGACCGCCACCGGCGCCCTGATCGCCCGCCACGTCGCCGACCTCTTCCCGACCCAGACCTCGCGCTTCGACCTCGCCCAGGCCGCCCGCCGCGGCGTCATCTCGCCGCTGCGCTGCCTGCGGATCCCGCCCGGGCCGGGAGTGCGGACGATCGCCAAGGTGCCGCTGCGAAAAGGCGAGGTCGACCAGGATTTCGACCAGGAGGAGCTGGCGGCCCTGCTCGACCAGGAGCCCTTCAACGTGGCGATCGCCGACCTCTACCAGTCGCGCTTTCGCAAAGTGCCCGGCGTCCTTTACACGGCCGGGGTCCAGCACGCCAAGAACGTCGCCAAAGCCTTCCAGGACGCGGGCATCGTCGCCCGCGCCGTCTCCGGCGAAACCCCGAAGCGCGAGCTGGCCGAGATCCTTGCCGCCTTCGAGCGCGGCCAGGTCGACGTGCTCTGCAACGCGATGCTGCTGGCGGAGGGATGGAACTCGCCGCGGGCGACGATCTGCATGCACCTGGCGCCGACCGCCTCGCGGCGGATCTACCAGCAGCGGGTCGGCCGTGTCACCCGCCGCGCCCCCGGCAAGGAGGCGGGCCTGGTGATCGACTTCGTCCACCCGGCGACCACCCACGACGAGACCATCGTCACCCTCCACAGCCTGCTCGACCGCGACGTCTACCGTGGCGGCGCGATCGTGGTCGGCCCGGTCCGCCGCGGCCGTGGCCGCAAGGTCCGGGTCGAGCGGCGGATTGTCCCCGTCTCCGACGTCGAGGAGAAACGGATGGAGATCCTCGAGCGCGAGATCTGGCGGATCGCGGTCGAGAACCTCGACTACCCCGAGCAGCACGCCTGGGCGGCGCTGGCCGGGGCGCGGGTCAACCCGCAGGGCTGGCGACGGGCGCGGGCGATGATCCAGAACGACCAGAGCAAGGAACTGCGCCGTCGCTTCCTGCTCACCTGCGTCCAGCGCAACCGCAACTCCCAGCTGAAACTGAAAGCCCTTGCCGAGATCGCCGACCTCGGCGATCCCGAGGCCTTCGACGACGCGATCGACATCGTCGGCACCTGGAGCCGCGACGACAAACGGGCCGGGACCAAGACGCTGCTGCAAGCGCTGGTCGACAAACGGATCGGCCGCCGCGACCAGGCTCAGGCCTGGGTTTGGCGCCTCGCCTCCTATACCCGTGACCTGCACGAGGAGTACGCGGTGCAGCGCTGGCCGGAGACGAAGCGCCTGCTCGGCCTGCTGGTCAACTCGTCCGGCCGCGCCCACGGGCGCAACGCGCGGCGCTTGGTCCACGCCTCGCGCAAACACGACCGCCGCCTCTCGGTCTCGCTGCTCGCCGCTTCCGTCTCCCACACCCCGGAGGGCGAAGAGGTGCTGCGCGGGGCGAGGATGCGCCTGGCCCGTAAACCCTCGGCCGTTGCCCGCGAGCTGCTGCGCAACTTCCCCAAGGGCGGCAAGCGCCGCCGCAAGCGCGGCAAGAAGGGTGGCCAGCAGGGCGAAGGCGGCGGCGACGCCAACGCGAGCCCGAACGGAAAATCGAAACGCTCACGCCGTGGCAGGTCGAAGGCGGCGGCGGCGAAAGACAATGCCGCCAGGGCCAACGCGGCCAAAGACGGGGCCGGGGAGGACGACGCTCTCGGGGACAGCACTCCGAAAGACGATGCCGCCAAGGACGGCACCGCCGTGGACAGCCCGCCTAAAGCCAAACGCCGCAGGCGCAAAAAAGCGACCGGCTCAGATTCGGGTCAGATGGACCTCGCCGGCGCCGAGGACGGAGCTTCCGCCTCCGGCGGTGGTGACGATCAGGTAACCGCGGTCGTCGATTCCGTCGGCGACGCCTGAGCCACCCTCCCAGGCGATCTCACGCCCGCGCAGCGCGTCGCGCTCGCGCCAGGCGCCGAGGACTTTCTCCTCGCCCGCCTCGACCCAGTCCCCGAGTCGCCGGTTGAGAGCGGCGGCGGCGCTCTCGGCCTCGATGCCGCCCAGCGATATCGCCGTGTCGCGCAGCTCCGGCGGGAACTCCTCTGTCCCGATCGCCAGGTTAAGGCCGACGCCGATCACCGCCCAGCCGTCCTGCGGACGCGCCTCGATCAGCACTCCGGCCAGCTTGCGTCCCCCGACCCAGACGTCGTTGGGCCACTTGACGCCGCACTCGATCCCGGGCTCCAGCTCTTCGGCGGCCTCGCAGACCGCCAGCGGCACGGCGAGCGGCAGCAACAGGTGGCGCTCGTCGAGTGGCCGTAAGATCGCCGAGTAGAGCAGGGCTTTGCCCGGCGGCGCGGTCCAGGTCCGGCCCTGACGGCCGCGGCCCTCGGTCTGCGCGGAGGCGGTGACGATGGCGCCGCCGGGGGCGCCCGCGGTGGCCAGCTCACGGGCGCGGGTGTTGGTCGAGTCGACTGAGCGGAAGTGGCGGTGTGGCGTCCCAAACATCGTTCCGGTGGTTCCTATCTCCGCATAGCGACGAAATGGAACAGCGGAAGCGTCGGAGGGGCAGTCATCGGACGGCTGCATCGGCCAGCAGCGCGGCTATGAGCCCGTCGACATCGTGATCCTTGGCTTCGACGTCCACGGTGAGCCCCGCCGCGCGGACGGTCTCGCTGGTCACCGGGCCGATCGAGACGATGCGGGCGCTACCGGGGAGGCGACCGCCGAGCGCGCCGAGCAGGTTCGTCACCGTCGAGGACGAGGTGAAGGTGACGTAGTCGGCTTCCTGGGCGGCTTCGAGCGCGGCGGGATCGGGGTCTTCGCGGACCGTCTCGTAGAGGGCGGCCACATCGACCTGCGCGCCGCGTTCGCCTAGCCACTCCGGGAGGGCATCGCGGCCCTCGGATGCCCGGGCGACCAGGGCTCGCTTACCATCGACCTCGACTGAGCCCAGTGCTTCGATCAGCCCCTCGGCGATGAAGCGCTCGGGGACGATGTCGGCGGCGATGCCGCGCTTGGCAAGGGCGCGGGCGGTCCCGGGCCCGATCGCGGCGACTGTGGCCCCGGCCAGCGCCCGGGAGTCGAGCCCTGCCGCGTCGAGTGCCTCGAACAGCAGCCGCACCCCGTTGGGGCTGGTCAGGCAGACGAGGGCGTAGGCGCCGATCTCCGCGACCGCGCGCTTCACCTCGTCGGTCTCGATCTGCGGCTCGACCCTGATCGCCGGCAGCTCGACTACTTCGGCTCCGAGCTCGCGCAAGGTGACGGCGAGGCCGCTGGCCTGGGCGCGGGCCCTGGTGACGACGACGCGGCGGCCGTGCAAGGGGCGCCGCTCCAGCCAGGCCAGGGTCTCGCGGCGCCCGACTACACGCCCGACGACGATCAGCGCCGGAGCACGGACGCCCTCTTTCTCCACTATGGCGGCGATCGTGCCCAGCGTCGCGGTGACGGCGCGCTGCCTATCCATCGTCCCGCGTTCGACCGCCGCGGCGGGCTCGCCGGGATTGCGGCCGGCGTCGATCAAGGCCCGCGCGTTGCGCTCGAGGTTTTTGACTCCCATGTAGAAGACGAGCGTGCCGGGGAAGCGGGCGAGCGCCTCCCAGTCGAGCGCGGTCTCGCCCTTCTCGGGGTCCTCGTGGCCGGTGACGAAGGCGACGGCAGAGGCATCGTCGCGGTGGGTGACCGGGATCCCGGCGTAGGCCGTGGCCGCGACCCCGGCCGTCACCCCGGGGACGACCTCGAACTCGACTCCGGCTGCGCACAGCGCTTCGCCCTCCTCGCCGCCCCGCCCGAAGACGAAGGGGTCGCCGCCCTTGAGCCGGACGACGCTCTTGCCGGCCCGAGCCGCCTCGATCAGCAGCTCGCCGATCTCCTCCTGGGGGACCGATGGGACCCCGGGCCGCTTGCCGACGTAGACCAGCTCAGCGCCGTCGCGGGCGCCGTCGAGAGCGCCGGGCGGGATCAGACGGTCGTGGAAGATCGTGTCGGCCGAGGCGATCAGATCAAGCGATCGCGCCGTCATCAGTCCAGGATCCCCGGGCCCGGCCCCAACC
Organism: Solirubrobacterales bacterium; assembly: GCA_036512025.1. Classification (GTDB taxonomy): domain Bacteria; phylum Actinomycetota; class Thermoleophilia; order Solirubrobacterales; family 70-9; genus DATCBF01. The sequence continues at coordinate 5,987 of DATCBF010000403.1, read as the reverse complement.
AGGTAGACGACTCCCGCGCGGGCACTCATGGCGCGGTTCCTTTGCGACGAAATACGTCGTTAAAGAACCACGCGGAGCTCATAGTTTGCCTCCGAACGCCTCGGCCCGGTCGAGGATGTCGCGGGCGCCGGCGCCGAGCAGGCGCTCGCCGAGCAGCTCTCCAAGAGCGACCGGGTCCGAGCTCTCGCCCTCGACCCGGTCGCGAATCCACTCGCTGCCGTCGGGGAGGCCGACGAAAGCCGAGGCCTCGACCCGGTCGCCCTCGACCCGGGCGTGGACTCCGATCGGGGTCGCGCAGGTGGCGTCTAGAAGGGCGACGACGGCGCGCTCCACGGTCAGCTCGCACAGCGCCGTCGCCTCATCGATGCCGTCGACCAGAGCCTGGGCCTCTTCATCTCCGGATCGGATCTGAAGGACCAGCGCGCCCTGGCCGGCGGCCGGGACCACCGTCTCGGCCGGCAGGGCAAAGGAGATCTCGCTCTCGCGACCGAGCCGCCGCAGGCCGGCGACGGCCAGCACGATCGCGTCCAGCCCACCCTCTTCGAGCCGGCGCAGGCGGGTGTCGACGTTGCCGTGCAGCTCCTCCACCCGCAGGTCAGGGCGAGTGGCGAGGAGCTGGGCGCGGCGGCGCAGGCTGGCGGTTCCAACGCGCGCGCCCTCCGCCACTTCGCCGAGCGAGGAGCCGACGCCGATCCAGGCGTCTGCCGGATCCTCGCGGGCCGGAACCGCCGCGATCGCCAGCCCCTCGGGCATCTCCGCCGGCAGGTCCTTGGCCGAGTGGACGCCGATCTCCGCTTTGCCGTCGAGCAGCGCCCGCTCGACCCCGCGCACAAAGCGAGACTTGTCGCCGGCTTCGCCGTCGGAGGAGACCTCGATCAGCTCTGCCCCGCCCAAGAGCTCACCGACCTGCCCTGCCTGGGCCAAGGCGAGAGCGCTGCCGCGAGTAGCTATGCGAACCATCTGAGGGCGCGCCCTCAACCTTTCTTGCGGCGCAACTCCGTGACGCTGGCCCCCGCCTCGGGCTCGGGCTCGGTTTCGACATCGAGCCCGAACAGCTCGCGCAGGGCGCTGACGTAGAGGTAGGCGTCGTCGCTGCCGGCCGAGCGCTTCATCCGCAGGGTCGGCTCGTGCAGGAGCCGGGAGGCGATCGCTTTCGCCATCGTGCCGAGGCGTTCGCGGTCGGCTTCGCCGAGGCTCTCCCAGCGCGGGTCGTTCTCGGCCAGCACCCGGCGCACGATCTCGTCGCCGCGCTCGCGCAGCGCCACGATCGTCGGCACCACCTCGAGCGAGGCGAGCCAGCGCTCGAAGCGGTCCTGCTCTGCCTCGAGGATGCGGGCGGCGAGCTTGGCCTCGGCCTCGCGGCCGCTGGTGTTGCGCTCGACGATCTGCTGCACGTCGTCGATGTCGTGGAGGCTGACGCCGGCGATCTCGCGACAGGCCGGCTCGATGTCGCGCGGCACCGCGATGTCGACCAGCAACAGCGGCCGGCCCTCGCGGGTCGCCATCACCGCGGCGATGTCGTCGCGCTCGACGATGTGGTGCGGAGAGTTGGTCGCCGAGACGACGATGTCGGCGGCCTCGAGCTGCTCGGGGAGTTCCTCGAAACGGACGGCGTTGCCCTCAAAACGCTGCGCGAGCCCGATCGCGCGATCGTAGTGGCGGTTGGCGACGAAGACGGTGGTGACGCCGCGCGCGACCAGCGCCCGGGCGACCAGCTCCGAGGTCTCACCGGCGCCGATCACCAGAACCCGGCGGTCGGCGAGGTCGCCGAGGGTACGGCGGGCGAGCTCGACCGCGACGGAGGGGATCGAGATCCCCTTCTCGCTGATCCCGGTCTCATCACGGGCGCGGCCGCCGGCGGCGAGGGCGCCGCGGAAGAGGCGGTTGAGGATCGGCCCGGTGCCGCCCTCGACCAGGGCCAGCTCGTAGGCGCGTTTGACCTGGCCCTGGATCTCGGCCTCGCCGACGATCATCGAGTCGAGCCCGGCGGTGACGCGGAAGAGGTGGCGGACGGCCTCGCCGGCTCGCAGCGAGTAGAGGTGGCCGAGCAGCTCGGTCGGGCGGATCTCGGCCTGGCGGGTGAGGACACCGAGCGCGGTCGACTCGGCGTCGACCGAGTCGGAGACGACGAGGTAGAGCTCGGTCCGGTTGCAGGTCGAGATCGCCGCCGCCTCGTGGATGCCGGTGGCGGCCGTCAGCTCGCGCAGGGCGCCGACGGCGCGGCCCTCGGTCAGTGAGAGCCGCTCGCGCAGATCGAGCGGCGCGGTCTTGTGGGAGACGCCGAGGGCGAGAAGTTCAGACATCAGGATCCGCCGCCGACCGACGATTTCTCCACGGCGCGTGCGGGCTCGCCCTTGCCCTGCTCGGCGAAGCTCGCGAGTTCCCCCAGCTCGCGCTCGATCCGCTGCAGTTTGGCGGCCATGATCGCGACGTAGACCACGATCAGGACAAGGAAGACGATGTAGGCGCCGGCCACGTACTTGCCGGCCTCATGGAGTGGCAGGGCGGGCGCGACCGCCGGCAGCAAGGCGCTCACCTAACCCACCTCCGGGGCGATTCGAGAGGCGGCGCCAGGCGCGGGCGCGTCGAGCGCGCGGCGCAACCGCTTGACCTGGCCCGAGGCGCTCTTCGCGGTCAGCTCGAATTTGACCAGGGTCACCCAGAGCAGCGCGATCGCCGCCAGGCAGGCGAGGAAGGTGAGCAGCATCGAGCCGGGCAGGCCGCCGTTGGCGGTGGCGAAGACACGCGGGTGGACCAGGCTCTGCGCCATCCGCACGGCAAGGAAGTTGAGCGGCACGAAGGCGCCGGCGGTGACCGCGAAGACCGAGGCGTAACGGGCCTGGCGCTCGGGATCCTCGATCGCGTAGCGGAAGGGGTAGTAGGTCGCGTAGAGGAGGAAGACGATCAGGAAGCTGACCAGGGTCGGCTCGTCCCAGACCCACCAGTGCCCCCAGGAGGCCTTTGCCCAGATCGAGCCGGTGACCAGCACCGCGACGCCGAAAATCACCGACATGTGGATCGAGACATAGGAATAGGCGTCCCACTTGCGGTTGCCGCTGCGCAGGTGGGCGATCGCGAAGACACCGCCGACGATGAAGCCGATCAGCGCTGTGATCGCCAGCGGCACGTGCAGGTAGAAGATCTTCTGGATGAAGCCCTGATCGGCTTCCAGCGGCGCGTAGAAGAAGACCAGCGAGAGCGACACGGCAAGCATCGCCACGGTGGCGATCGAGAGTGGTCTCAGTCCTTTGCCGTACATGCTCGTATTGCGGTGAGGAGAGGGGACGGGTCAGTCCTCTAGGAGGAAGTCGAACACCGCGTATCCGACGAGCCCGAAGATCAAATCGTATAGGCCGAGCACCGCCAGCCAGGTGCCGAAGCGGTCATAGGTGGGACCGCCCAGAGTCAGCAGGGGGTCGCTGGCGCCCGTTGCGGCGATCATCAGCGGCACGACGAGCGGCAGCAGGACCAGTGGCACGAGCAGGTCCCGGGCGCGCGAGTTGACCGCCATCGAGGAAATCAAGGTGCCGGTGGTGGCGAGGCCGAGGTCGGCGAGGACGAGGATGCCGAGCAGCGGTGGCAGGGCGGCGGCGGAGCCGAGGAAGAAGAGGGCGAAGATCGGGACGACGATCAGCTCCAGCGCCAGCAGGTAGATCAACAGCGCCGCCGCCTTGGCCCCGAAGAGGACGGTGCGGTCGACCGGGGCGAGGCGGATCGCGTCGAAGCCACCCTCCTCGTGCTCGGAGACGAAGAGCCGGTTGATGCCGAGCACGGCGGCAAACAGCAGCGTCGCCCAGAGGACGCCGGCGGCAAGGCTGCCGGAGAGGGCGGTGCGGTCGAGGCCGAAGCGGAAGATGACGAAGGTGGTGACGGCGAACAGCGCCATCGCCGGCAGCGACTGCAGCGTGCGCAGCTCCGTGCGCAGGTCCTTGCCGAGAATCGCCGCGAAGGCCGCGCGCGAGGAGGTCACGCGACCACCGCCGTCTCGCCGATGCCGAGGCGCAGCACCTGGTCGGCTTCGGGCAGGACCCGCTCGGGGTCGTGGCTGACGATCACCCGAGCCCGCCTCTCATCCGGGCCGACCAGGCCGCGAGCCAGCTCGCGACCCTCGACATCGAGGTTGGAGTCGGGCTCGTCGAGCAGCAGCAGGGCCGGCTCGTGCAGGACACAGCGGCAGATCGCCAGCCGCTGACGCATCCCGGCCGAGAGCTCGGCGACACGGTCGTCGGCACGGCGCTCCATCCCCACCGCGCTCAGCAGCTCGGCGATCCGCGCCTCGCCTCGCTCGCCGGCGATCCCGTGCAGCTTGGCGTGGAAGCGCAGGTTCTCGCGGCCGCTGAGGTCGCGATAGAGCAGCGGCTCGTGGCCGAGGTACCCGATCCGCCCGCGCAGCTTCCAGGCCTCGCGCGGCAGCGAGCAGCCCAGCACCCGCACCTCGCCGGCGCTGGGGCGCAGCAGGGTGGCGAGGACTCGCAGCAGGGTCGTCTTGCCAGAGCCGTTGGGGCCGAGCACGACCAGCGACTCCCCCGCCGCCAGCTTGCAGGTGACGTCTTTCAGCGCGGTGCGTTCGCCGTAGTCGCGCCGCAGCCCGGCCAGCGCCAGCGCCGGTTGGTCTGTGCCGTTGGCGGTCTCCACCTCGGGGATTGTGACCGTCTGGTCTTCATCTAGGCTGGCGCGACACGACTTCGCAAGGAGGATGGATGAGCAACAGCAAGCGCAGTAGGGCTGGTTTGGCGACGGTTGTCGCCGCCCTGGTCGCAATCGCGCTCACGGCAGTCCCGGCAGCTGCGACAAAGACCGTCAACGTGCCGTCGAGCCTGAAAATCAGCCCCTACGGCACCAGCGGCAAAGTCACCGCGGCCAACCCCGCCTGCGTCGCCGAACGCACGGTGGTGCTCAAGGAGAAGGGCCACGGAGTCCTGGGTCGGGCCAATTCCTCTGAGACCGGCAAGTGGGAAATCAATCCCGAAGGCATCAAGTACAAGGGCCCTCTCCCCTTCAAGATCTACGCCGAACTGAAGCCCAAAAGCGAAGGCGCCGCCGGCACCATCTACAAGTGTGGCGCCGCCACCTCGAAGACGATCGAAATCGCCGGCGGCTGAGCCTCAGCCGCGTTTGCGCAGGGTGCGGGCGCCGACCTTGAGCAGGGGGCCGGCGCCTTCGCGCAGCGCCTTGGAGCGGACCGCGCCTTTGCCGTAGAGGATCTTGGCGGAGGCGCGGACCGCCTCGCCCAGGGTGGCGTCGTAGGGGTGCCACCAGAAGTCGCGGGTCAGCCCCGGCTCCCAGGCGTTCATCTTGATGTTGACGCACTCGTAGAAGCCGAATTTGGAGTGCGAGCGGCCGACGCCGGAGTCCTTGACGCCGCCCCACGAGCACTGGCAGGCGCCGTGGCTGAAGGAGTGGTCGTTGATCCAGACCATGCCGGACTCGACCCGGCGGGCGATCCGCTCGCCCTTCTGGCGATCCCTGGTCCAGACCGAGGCGCCGAGGCCGAACTCGGAGTCGTTGGCGAGGTCGATCGCCTCCTGCTCGGAGTCGACGACCATGATCGGCAGGACCGGGCCGAAGATCTCCTCGCGCATGATCCGGGTCTGGTGGGTGACGCCGGTGAGGACGGTGGGGGCGATGAACCTGCCGGGCAGGCCGGGGACGTCGGTGGGGCCGCCGCAGAGCTTGGTGGCGCCGCTCGCGACCGCATCCTCGATCAGCTCGGCGACGATCTCGTACTGGCCCTCGGAGGTCATCGGGCCGATCTCGGTCTCCCACTCCAGCGGGTCGCCGAGCCGCAGCTTCCGGGCCTCGCGGGCGACGCCCTCGACGAAGCGGTCGGCGACCTCGCGGACGACGTAGACGCGCTCGATCCCCGAGCAGGTTTGGCCGGCGTTGGCGAAGCCGCCCCAGACGGCGCCGGAGATGGCGTTGTCGAGGTCGGCGTCGGCGCAGACGATCATCGGGTCCTTGCCGCCGAGCTCCAGGACCGAGCCCTT
>DATCBF010000402.1:0-6454 GCA_036512025.1 Solirubrobacterales bacterium | reverse complement strand
AGCCGCCATGTCCGTCGATGCGGCGCGAGCCGCAACGACAGAGCGAGGCTCCCGATGTGTAGAGGCGGCCTCCATGCGGGAACACTCTCGTTTAGCGGTTCCGAAGGCCATAACAAGGTCGCTTTTCGCGGCCGCCTCTCGCGCTCGACAAAGCTTAGGCCAGGGCACTACACCGCCACCATCTCCGCCCGCAACTTCTCTGGGATGAAGTCCAAAGCTCGCTCCCTGGACTTCACCATCCTGAAGTAGCAGGCCACCCGCCGTGATCCCCGCAGCGGGACGAGTTCAGGCGGACAAGAGCATGCCAGGGTTCTAGCAGACTAATACGTGATCTCATCCCTCCATCGCGTCCGGCTGGCGCCCCCGATGCCAGTGCAGACCTTTATTCCCACAAACTCTTGCCTGAATCAAGAGTGCCCGAAATTCGGGCACTCCCCAAGCGCCGCTAACTCCCATTCGGAAGGCAGGGAACCCCTGCATATACCGGCGTTCTACACCGCAGCTGCCGCGGCGATACCTCTAGCTTCAGGCGATTTCGGGCACTCGACCGACATCTGGATTTGAACCAGACGATCGTCGGTTCCAGTGAAACCCCTTATTTGCAGGGACTTTCGTCAAGTCCCAATTCGAACCGAGGACCGCTCACAGAGCCAAATCCATACTCTCTGATTTGACAAAAAGTGCCGATTTGCAGGACTAAGGTGAGCGACGGGATTCGAACCCGCGACCGCCTGGACCACAACCAGGAGCTCTACCAGCTGAGCTACGCCCACCGTGCAGGCACCAATTTAGCGTGCGAGCGCTTTGGCTACTCGCCCGCGTTGAACTCCCAGATCGCGATCGCCAGCATGATCATGCCGAGGGCGAAGACGGTGAAGATCTCCAGGGCCGTGGGGACGGTCCAGCCGAACCAGGTGATGCCCGGGTTCAGGGCCGCTTCGGCTTCGCTGCTGAGATTGAGGTGGCTGAAGATGATCGTGCGCATCGGGGAGACGGCGTAGGTGAGGGGGTCGATGCGGTTGAGAAAGGCGAGCCAGCCGGGCAGGTTGGTGACCGGGAAGAGGGCGCCGGAGATGAAGAACATCGGCATCACGATCAGCTGCATCAGGCCCATGAAGGACTGCATCTGCTTGACCCGGGCCGCGGCCATGACCCCGAAAGCGGTGATGCTGAAGGCCAGCAGCAGCTGCAGAAAGAAGATGCCGAGGATCATCGAGGCGCTGTAGGGGACGCCGACGGTGGGAGCGAGAATGATCAGGATCACGCCCTGCAGGGAGGCGACGGTGGCGCCGCCGAAGCACTTGCCGATCACGATCGAGCTGCGGCGCACCGGCGCCACCATCATCTCCCGCAGGAAGCCGAACTCGCGGTCCCAGACAATCGAGGCGGCGGAGAACATCGCCGTGAACATCACCGCGATGCAGAGCACGCCCGGGTAGATGAAGGTCTTGAGGTCGACGCCGTGGGTGCTCGCCGCCGAAAGCTGCTGCAGGCCGGAGCCGAGCACGAAGAGAAAGAGCAGCGGCTGCACGAGGGAGGTGACGATCCGCAGGCGATCGTTGCGGAAGCGGATCAGCTCGCGGCGCCAGACGACCTTGATCGCCCGCAGCTCACTGCGGATGCTGCGCGCCGGCACCCGCACGGTGACGACGGGCGGCGCGGCGGCGGGCGGCGGCGGGCCGTTTGGCGGGGCGCTGACGGCGCCCTCGACCGACGCGCTCATCGCCGGTTCCCGCTCATCATCTGCGCCGCGATCCGGCTTTTCTGCTTGTCGCCGGACTCTTCGGCATCGCGGATCGTCGTCCCGGTGTGGGACATGAAGACGTCGTCGAGATCGGGCCGCGAGAGGCTGACCGAGCGGATCGGCACCCCCAGCTCGGCGAAGAGGCGTGGCACGAACTCCTCGCCGTCGGGCACGGCGAAGGTCACCGCCCCCTCGGAGATCTGGGCCTGAAGGCCGAAGCGCCCGTCGATCGCCTCGATCGCCGCCGCGTCGTCGTCGGTCTCGATCCGGATCCGGTCGGCGCCGACCTGCTCCTTCAGCGCCTCGGGCGTGTCGAGGGCGACGATCTCGCCGTGGTCCATGATCGCGATCCGCCCGCAGAACTCGGCCTCGTCCATGTAATGGGTGGTCATGAAGATCGTGATCTCCTCGCTCTCCTGCAACTGGCGGATGTAACCCCAGATCGAGTTGCGGGTCTGGGGATCGAGGCCGATCGTCGGCTCGTCGAGGAACAGCACCCGCGGCGAGTGCATCAGCCCCCGGGCTATCTCCAACCGCCGCCGCATCCCGCCGGAGAAGGTGAGGACCTGGGTGCCGCGACGCTCCCAGAGCCCGACCATCTCCATCACCTGCTGCATCCGCGGCGCCACCAGCCCACGCTCGACCCCGTAGAGCTCGGCGTGCAGGCGCAGGTTCTGCTCGGCGGTCAGGTAGCCGTCGAGGGTGGGGTCCTGGAAGACGAGGCCGATGTGACGGCGAACGTCGTCGCGGGCGGCGACCACGTCGAAACCGGCGACGGTGGCGCTGCCGCCGCTCGGCTTGGCCAGCGTGCAGAGCATGTTGATCGTCGTCGTCTTGCCGGCGCCGTTGGGGCCGAGGAAGCCGAAAACCTCCCCGGTCGCGACCTCGAAGCTGACGCCGCGCACGGCTTCGAAGTCACCGAAGGACTTTCGTAGCTCCCGGACTGAGATCGCGGTGGACATGGCTGCCTACAAATTAGGGAATCGCGACGGGCGGCTAAGCGCCGGCGGTCGCGACCAGGCCGGGCTCCGCCTCGCTCGCCTCGGCGGGCAGCGCCGCGACGCCGTCGTCGCCGAGCGCCGCCCTGGCCTCCTCCGCCATCTCCGGGACCGCCAGCCAGGCTTCAACCAGCGCGAGGTCGGCCTCGGAGTGAAAGAGCACGCCCCAGGCGTTGCCGAGGCGGAAGGCCTGGTGCTCGGTCCGGGCCGAGGAGGCCAGTGGCCGCGCCCCGTCGGGGAGGTCGAAGACGTCTCCGTGCCAGTGTAGGACGTCGGTGCTGGGGGCAAGCGCGCCGAGGACGGGATCGCTCGGCTCGGCGATCCCAACCGGGGCGAAGCCGATCTCGGGGCCCTCCCCCGGCCTCACCTCGGCCCCCAGCGCCCGCGCCAGAAGCTGGGCGCCGAGGCAGATGCCCAGCACCGGCATCTCACGATCGACCGCCTCAGCCAGCCACTCGCGCTCTACGGCCAGCGCCGGATAGCGAGCGGTCTCATCGACGTTCATCGGGCCGCCCATCGCGACGACGCCCGCGACCTCGGCGTGAGCCGGCAGCGGCTCGCCCCGCAGCGGCTCGACGATGTGGACCTCGATCCCCTCGAAGGCGTCGAGGATCCGATGCGGATCCTCCCAGGACGCATGTTTGAGGACCAGCAGGCGCGACGGTTTCGATCTCACCGTGCCGAGGGTAACCGCGCTACGGTTGCCCGCATGGCGAGATTTCCCCAGATCGCGACTTTCAAGCCCGAGCTGCGCCCGGCGACGATGACCGGCGCCCAGGCGCGCGCCGCGGCTGCCGTCGGGGCCCTGGCCGTCGGGGCTGCCGCCGTCGGTGGCTTCGCGATCGGCAGGCTCTCGGTCGGGCGGCTGACGATCCGCAGCGCGGCGATCGGCAAATTGAAGGTCGAGGAGCTGGAGGTCGGGCGCCTGACCGTGCACGAGAGCTCGCCTCCGCTCGCCGGCCCAAATCGACGTGCGTGAGGTTGAGTTCATATGCGCGGTCAAACTCACACACGTCACCGGACTCTGTCGATCGCGATCGTCGCCGTCGCGCTTGCGATTGGCCTCACCCTTGGCGGCATCGGCTCCGCCGGCGCCGTAGGCCCCTACCCTGCCCTCGGCGCCTGCGCCGTCTTTCCCGCCCCGCCCGCCTCGCTCCCCGTCGACGCCCCCTCGGCCGCCGACGAGTCGGCCTGGAACCAGGACATCTCCAAGGCCCCGGTCGACCCCCACTCGGCCGCCTACATCTCCTACATCGACTCCCACGGCGGCGACCACCTGCACCCCGACTTCGGCTCCCCGCGCGCTTACGGCTTCCCCTACGCCGTCGTCGGCGCCGGCCAGGCCAAGCTGCCGATCCACTACACCGCCTACGGCAGCGAAAGCGACAGGGGGCCGTTTCCGATTCCCAAGGGCGCGCCGGTCGAGGGTGGGCAGGGCAGCGACGGCGATCGCCACGTGCTCGTCGTCGACCGCTCGAGTTGCACCCTCTACGAGCTCTACCGCGCCTTCTTCTCGGCCAAGGGTGGCGCCCACTGGGACGCCGACGCAGGCGTCAAGTGGGATCTTGGCTCGACTGCCCTGCGCCCGGACTCCTGGACCTCGGCCGACGCCGCCGGTCTGCCGATCTTCCCCGGCCTGGTCCGCTATGGCGAAGCCGCGGCGGGAACGATCAACCACGCGATCCGCGTCACCTTCGACAGCACCCGCAACGCCTGGGTCCACCCAGCCTCCCACTGCGCCGGCGACAGCTCCAGCGCCGCCGCGCCGCCGATGGGCCTGCGGCTGCGGCTCAAGGCGGGCTACGGCCTCGGCGACTTCAGGGGCCAGGCCAAGGCGGTCGCCACCGCGCTCAAGACCTACGGGATGATCGTCGCCGACAACGGCTCCAACTGGTACTTCAGCGGCAGCAGCGACCGCCGCTGGGACGACGAAAACCTAAACCAGCTGAAGAGCATCCCCGGCAGCGCCTTTCAGGTGGTCAAGAGCGCGGCGCGCATCCACCCCTGCTGAGCCCCACCATCGAGTTCGGCTTCCTCACCTCCGCGTAACGACGAAAGAGCGATCAGCCCCGGGTCCCGCCCTCGCCGCCGTCGGGCGACCAGCCGGGCCCGCGGAACATGTAGCCGAGGCGCTCCCTCCAGTTGCTCGCGCCGCGCACGTCGCGGGCGATGGCGGCGAACTCGTGGAAGGCGACGCGGGTCGGCTTGAAGCTGCGGATGTTCATGGTCAGCCCGTAGCGAACCCGCTCGGTCTCGCCCTGGAAGGTGCCGAAGAGGCGGTCCCAGATGATCAGGATGCCGCCGTAGTTGCGATCGAGGTAGATCTCGTTGGCGCCGTGGTGGACGCGATGGTGCGAGGGCGTGTTGAAGACGAACTCAAACGGCGCCGGCAGGCGGCCGATCCGCTCCGTGTGGATCCAGAACTGGTAGATCAGGCTGACCGCCTGCTGGGTGAGGATCATCCAGGGCGCGAAGCCGACCAGCGCCATCCCCGCCCAGAACGGCAGCGCCGTCATCGGCGTCCAGGTCTGGCGCAGCGCGGTCGAGAGGTTGTAGTGCTCGGAAGAGTGGTGGACGACGTGACTGGCCCAGAAGACGCGCACCTCGTGATGGATGCGGTGGAACCAGTAGTAGGAGAAGTCGTCGGCGAAGAAGAGCAGCACGTAGGTCCACCACTCGTCAGCCGGCATCCGCAGTGGCGTCAGCTCGTAGAGCCCGGCGTAGACCACGACGACGACGAGCTTCCAGACCGCGTTGATGGCGACGTTGCCACCTCCCATCGCCAGGCTGGTGCGGGTGTCGCGCGCCTCATAGCCGACCAGGTCCTCGTCGGCAGCGAGCCGGAACGACCAGAGCTCGACCGCCAGCAGGAGGACGAAGGCCGGAATCGCGTAGAGGATCAATTCCGCCATGGGCGGGACTGTAAAGCCCTGAGGACGATTACACGAAACGCTGTTGATAATGTTGACTGACTAGTCAGTCAACGGCGAAAGGCGGCTGTCAGATGGCTTCCACGAACGGCAACGGCAAGGTCATTCCGGCGGATTACCCGCCGCCCGTCGACGCCAAGGCGGAGTTCGTCAAGCACGGGCTCGACGGCGAAGACGAGCGGATCGAGATCGGCGTCGCGATCGTCGGCGGCGGCGCCGCCGGGCTCGCCTGCGCCAACCGCCTGCTGCAGCTGCTGGCCGAGGACCCGGAGACGATGGAGCGCCTCGGCGAGGTCCCGGTCGCGGTGATCGAGAAGGCCAAGACCTGCGGCGGCCACAACCTCTCCGGCGCCGTGATGCGACCCGGCCCGCTGCAGGAGCTCTTCCCCGAGCTCAGCCGCGAGCAGTGGCGCAAGGAGGGCTTCGGCTTCGGCGAGGTGAAGAAAGAGGCGATCTACGTACTCCCCAACGGCAAGCGCAAGCTCCGCATCCCCCCTCCCCCGCCGCAGCGAAACCACGGCAACGAGGTGATCTCCGTCTCCGCCCTCTGCCGCTATATGCAGCAGCAGGCCGAGGACGCCGGCGCCTACCTGCTAACCGAGACCGCCGCCACTCAGGTGATCGTCGAGGACGGCGCCGTCGTCGGCGTCCGCTCGGGCGACAAGGGGCGCGGCAAAGACGGAGAGGAGCTTGGCAACTTCGAGCCCGGCACCGACATCGCCGCCAAGGCGACGGTGCTGGCCGAGGGCTGTTGGGGCCACCTGACCAACGCCGCCGTGCGC
>DATCBF010000401.1:0-8419 GCA_036512025.1 Solirubrobacterales bacterium | reverse complement strand
CTGGAGGGGCAGATGATTAGGAATAAGGCCGCCTGGATCGGGGCTTTCTCCCTGCATCAGTCAGAAAGTATAGATCAAAATGATGGGTAAACCCTCCCGCCTATGCCCTGTAGTCAAAACACGTCAAGCGGGAAAGACTGCGGACCGTGAACGCAGCTGAGCGCTTTGGCGCGAACCTCCAGAGCATTCGGGCCAAATCAGGAATTTCCCAGGAGGAACTCGCAAACCTGAGTTCCGTCCATCGCACCCAGGTCGGCGATCTCGAGCGCGGCGTAGGCCAGCCGCGGCTGGAAACAATCGTCAAGCTCGCAGGCGGCCTCGGCGTCGACCCATGCGAGCTGATTTATGGCATCCGCTGGGTGCCGGCAGCCTCGACGAAAACGGGCGAATTCGAGATTGCCTAAATCGGTAAGTGCGTTCCATCACCGGGACGCATGGCGCCTCGCCGGAAACCCCTATAGCGATCTGTACTAAACAGATGTATGGGGGCGTTTGAGCGCTTCCTCGCATGTATCTGGTTGTTAGTGATCTCAGACACCAGCCAGATCGCAGGAACGACCACTTTCTACGGCTGCTTTGCAAGTTGCAGGCCCCCGCAGAAAGGCAGGGAGGCAGCCGCGCCCTTGAGCCCCGGTCGGCTGAGACATGAAGGAGCAGGGATATGTCCACTCGATCGAACGGGCCGGTCAATCGACCCGCGCTAATAGCCCTTTGCCTTTTCTATCTTGCGGTCGCGCTCGGCGTATTCACTGCCGCCACCGCCCATGCCGCTCAGTACAAGGTGGTCCTGTGCGCCGCCAACAACGGGGCCAACAGCTATGGCTTCTCGACCAATACGACCAGCCCGCAGAATCCCGGCGGCATCTTCAATGTCGAAAACTACTGCGGGCCGGCGCCGGACCCGGCTGGCAACGCCGCCTTCCTGCGCATTGACGAGAACCAGCCTTCCGGCAACGCGGGAGATGGTGCCTACGGCAACCTCTACTACGACACGCCGCCCTTTGTCCATTTCAAAGCCGGCGGCGCCTACACCCGTCAGTTCAACTCCTTCAACGAAGGCTGGCGCGCACGGTTTTGGGTGGCGAGCGCCTGCTGCACAGCCCAGATCATGACCCAGGGAACCGGCCTGCCGAACTCCGAAGGTCAGTGGGCGAGCACCGGCACCTTCTCCCCGCATCTTTGGCCACTCAACGTTTATTACGACTTCACGCGCTTTGTCTATGAGATGGAGTGCGTGCGACCGGCGGGCTGTGACCGATCTAACTTCAACGCAACCGACGCCAACACGTTCGTCTTCGTCCTCGAAGACGACCAGAACTCTCAGGTCGCCCTCACCAACGGCTCGCCCTTGATGACAGGCCAGTGGGTCCGAGGAGCCCAGGCGGCGACATTCAACTGGACCGAGCATGGCTCCGGCATTCGCTTTGAGCGGATCCGCATCGACGGCGCCGAACGCTGGAGCATCGACCATCAGGCGACCGGGGAATGCAATACCGGCAGCTCGCAGGCAAACGGCGAGTTCGCGCGGGTCTTTCAGCCCTGCCCCAACGCCGACAACATCGGACGCGCCTATACCTTCGACACCGCAAGCCTCGCCGACGGGGCCCACACGCTCCAAGCCTGCACGCAGGACTACGGCCAGTGGCAGGGCCTCAACGGGACCGGGGGTGAAACTTGCGATCAGCGCACGATCCATGTCGACAACACCGCGCCGGGTGCGCCCAACAGCCTGCACGTGACGAGCGACAATCCCCAGCGCTACCTCGATCGCTTCGGTGCGAACTTCTCGCTACCGCCAAATGCCGGCTCTCCGATCACAAAGGTCCACTACGACGTGATCGATGCAGCCGGCAAAGCCGTCGTCTCTGAGAAAGTCCTTTCCGGGACGAATCCCACCGAACTCGCCAACATCGAAGGCCCCAAAGACCCCGGCGCCTACCAGCTCCGGGTATGGCTGGAGGACGAAGTCGGGTTTGTCGGCCCGGCCGCGGTCGCGCCGATCCCCCATGACACGACGCCGCCGGCAGCGCCGCAGGATCTGTCGGTCACGGCGCCAACCACTTCACGGACAGCCCAGGGCTTTGACCTTCGCTGGCGCAATATCGTCGACGCCGGCTCGCCGATCACCACTGCTCACTACCAGGTGCTGGACGGCGCGGGCAATGTAGTTGTGGAGCCCCAGGCCATCAGCGGCGAGAACCCACAGGCGATCGAAGACCTAGATACGCCGCGGGGATCCGGCAACTACACGCTGCAGCTATGGCTGTCAGACGCGGAGGGCAACGTCGGGGCTCCCGTTCAGGCCCCTCTCGCCTATGACTGCGTTCGCTCCGAAGTCAGCGGTGGCTTGACCCTGAGCGCCGGACTCGGCAAAGACGGCGACTCCCCAGCAGTCGTGGGCGAAGGCGAAGGCTCAATGCTCACGGGCTCGCTACGAGGGCCGAGCGGACAGACCGCGGGCGCGCCCCTATGCGTTTTCAGCAACGTCGTCACGGACCCAGATCGCCAGTTTCTAGGTCTCGCGATGACCAGCCAGGGCGGTGACTACCAGTTTGCGATAGGCCCCGGTCCATCGCGCGACATCAGCGTTGTCTACCGTCTCGACCAGCGCGAGCTAAGCGCTCGAGCAACCCTGCAGACAAGGGTCCACCCGAGCTTCAAGCTCGACAACGCGGTCACTCACAACAAGTCCTTCGCGTTTTTCTCCGGCGCGATCCCCGGCCCTCACAACGACAAAGTTGTTGTCGTGCTTCAGGTCAAGAGCGGAAAGGGATGGCGGGTTTTTCGTCGCTACCGCACGCGAGAAGGAGGGCGCTTCCTGATGCGCTACCGCTTCACCCAGACCGCAACTCCCACGACCTACATCATGCGGGCACAGGTCCGCGAAACGACAGGCTATCCCTACCTACAGGGCAACTCACGCTCGCTTCCATTACGAGTGTTGCCATAAATCACGTTCGCCGTTGACGCCGGCCTGGCACCCGGTGCCAACGGGTGCTCGTCCTGTCTGTCAACTGACGGACGCCCTCGCGCGACTAGCTACAAGCGCCGCTCCGCTCTCGGCCAATGTCGAGTCTCCCTCCCTTGGCCAGAAGGTAAGTTCCAGGCTCAGTGGTCTCCATCAAGAGCTTCTCCTTCTTCAGCCGAGCGATACATCGAGCCACTTCCTCGGGGTCCAGCTTGAGCTCAGTGGAGATCTCGATACTGGAAAGCGGTCGCCTCGCGTTGCCGCAGTGACAGAAGACCGCCAGCCAATCCGCACTCAACGCCTCTGTCAGCGACGCAAGGAGTTCCATGCTGTCATTGACGTCCTGACCGCCTACGGGTATCCACGTCGGCCCGGACTCATCAACGAAGGCAACGCCGAGTTCGATTCGCTCTCGCCACAGCACCTTGCCACTGGCCCGCTCATTTCCCGCTTCACCAGGCGCCGACACTGCTATCCATCTTCGGCTTGAGATTCGGCCAGGATTGTCTTGACTCGCTTGTCTTCAGCGACGTTTGACGCATAGAAATGCTGGATTGCGCCGCGGGTATACCCTTTGCGGACCAGCCGAATCATGCCCGCCTTCTTCAGAACCATCGTGTGGTAGCTAGTCTTGTTCACCGGCTTGTGCAGCTCATCGGCCAGCTCGGCCGGGCTGAAAGTAACGCCGCTTTCATTCAACTGCCTCATGATGCCGCGACGCACCGGATGATTGAGGGCTCTGAGGATATTGCTGATTGAGGGACTAGCAGGGATTTTGCCCTGCGTGGATTCTGATGCCTTCATGCCGCCCTCTTCTCTCCCTCGTTGCCTTCTTCAGCCGGGAAGTAAGGCTCTGGAGGGAAGTAGTAGTAGCTCTCCATTGCGCCGCGCCTTCGCTGCTCTCCAACCTTTGTCAGAACACCGGCTTTAGCGAGTGAAGTCATGTGGTAAGAGACACACGACAGATTCCATTTGCAATCGAACATGTGCATAGACCCAGAGGCAGACAGAGGCCGACCGATAAAGACCATGGCTTCGATCAGCGCCACCTTGGTCGGATGAGCAAAAAGAGGCACAAGTGTCCCCCAGTCAAATGACTCACCTTCCTCATCGATTGCCCTGTCTCCCTGGCTATTCATGGCGGCAGGCTCTAGAAGAAATGTCAAGGGAAGTGCCATTCATTTATTGGGATGACCCTCAGGCCCTCAGACAACGAGTTGAAACCGCATCAACCAGTTACCTTGAGGCACAGAACCTCTCCGACTGAGCGCTAGAGCGGTCTGTATAGAGTGAGTAGTTAACGCTTCCAGATGGAAGCCGGCAAGTCCATACCAACTAGTCGAGCAGGGTTTAAGTGCTAGTCAGCATTTCCCTGCGGGGAAGAGCGAAACTGAGTGTAGGCAGCGCCATCCTGTCCTGTCGGCCGGAATCGCTCAAAGCCCAGGGCAGCGACGATGGTTGAAGTAGTCGCCTCGCCGGACTCGGCGACCCGGTTTACAGATCTCGCCTCAATGTCCCTCATGCGCTCCCAAAATGCGACCTGCTCCTCATGCGCTTCCTTCCGCCCCTGCTCGTCTAGATGAAACCAGCTCCAACCCATCGACACTGGATCTTCACTCAATTTGCCGGTCCGAAGCGCCGCAAATGACTCGGCCACAAGCGCCTGGAGAACCGTCGCCGCAATCTCCTGTCTTTCCTCGAACGACAGATCTTCGGCTTCCTCATCGCTGATCAGCGGCAGCTCAACCGCGCGATAGATGTGCTGGTCGGCGTTTCGGACCTTTTTGACTCTGGCCAACTCGATACGCCCAGAATCCGTTAGTTCTTTGATGTGGTGACCGATCTTTCCTAGGCTCACGCCGATCATCCTGGAGAGCTCACTGGCGCTGCGCGGACCTTCGTGGAGGATCACGAGTATTTCGATCCTGATCCAGTGAGCCAAGGCATAGGGGACCGCTTCCTCGACGGTCCTGCTCCCCCCCGAGCTCGTGCTCTTGCTCGCCACGTGAAATCCCTTCCAGTCGAACTGCATTGCTTATTCAGAAGTTGCGGAGCTTAGAGGCTTTCGGCGGTGGTTTTCCCGCTTAGTCAGGAAATAGCTCTAACTCTGGAAATCCCTACCATCGACTCTCTGTCCTGGCTAACTCGCCGGGACCAACAAAGCGGGAGGGGGTGAGTAGGGATGACGATCAACAAAGTGACGACAGTTGTGCCGGCCGTGATGATTTACAAGCACGGATAGAGACTGTGCCAAGGGGTCGGTCTCGGCCCCCAAAGTTGGGGATGAGATCGGCCCCATTTCGACGCTCCGAGGGGCTACGGCGAACCCGCAGGAAGCGAGATGGCTGACAATTACCTGCGGACAGCGTGCTTGGCCGCACTGGGAGTCACAGCGAGCCTGGCAGTGGCCGGCGTCATGTCAAGGCCCGCTTCGCGGACCTCGCTGACGCGCCCTTCGGGTGACGTGCCGCCTCATCCACTGCCGAGCGGCTCTACGACTCCCATCAACGAGCCAAGGAGGTGCGCGATGAGCGCCACGGCAATCCAGAACCACCCCGCACAGCTGAACGTCCTCGGGCGCTACACCGTCTCCGAGGAGGCGCGAATCTTGGTCGGCCGCCGCATCGAGGGCAAGGTCTTCGTCTACGACTACCCCGGCGACGGCGACGGTTGTCGCTATTTCGTCGAGTCGGGATTCGAGTCGAAGGCTGAACTGGCGGTGCTGCTCGCCGACTACCGGCGGCAGGCCAAGCGACTCGGTACCTGCCCGATGAGCCACGACGCGATTGAGAGGGCTTTCGAGTTAGCCGCCCTCGCTTAGCCGGGGCCCCGCATGGTCGCACGCTTCGCGTGCGGGGGCGGGGGCACCGGCTCCCGCATCGGGCGGGGGCAAGGACAAAGGAGCACCTATGACTGAGCTAGCGACTCCTCTGCTCGAGGTCGACCAGATCGAGGTGGTCGAGGGCTTTAACTCCCGCACCCACATGGACCCTGACGCGCTCGCGCGGCTCGCCGGCAGCCTCGGCAAGACCGACGTGGTGCAGCCGCTTACCGTCCGCCCCATCGATGGCGGCAAGTTTGCCGTGATCGCGGGACACCGGCGCCTGGCGGCGGCGAAGCTAGCTGGCATCGAGAAGGTGCCGGTCCATATCCGCAAGACCGGCAGCGCACGCGCGGCGGCACTCGCGGAGAACCTCCACCGCGAGGACCTCGACCCGATCGACACCGCCCGCGGTCTTACCGAGCTGGCCGCCGAGCTCAACCTGACCACCAACAAAAAGATCGCCGAAGAGCTGGACGTCTCCGATAGCTGGGTCAGCCAGCACCTCCGCCTGCTGAAACTCCCCGAGGGAGTCCAGCCCTACATCGCCCGCGGCGACATCCCGGTTGAGGCAGAGCGCGACCTGCGTGAGATCGCCAAGGTCTCACCGAGGATCGCCGAGTGCGTCTGCGAGCTGGCGAAGCGCAAGAAGATCAAGGGTCGCGAGTTCGTCGTCAACTTCGGCGACCTGCTTGTCGCCACGGCAGGCGAGCACTTCGAGGACAAGCCGACGATGATCGACTCAAGCAGCGCGAAGCTAAGCGACCTCATCTCCGACGCCAAGAAGCAGCGCGATCTCGGCGACCGCTATCTGGCGGCGCGCCCCTACACCCACAGCGACAACCCGACGCTGAGGTTTAACGAGGCCGAGGTGGATGCAGCCCGCGCAGCCGGCTGCTTGGTTGAGTATGAAGTTGACCACGGCGAATGGACTTCGACGGTCGCCTTCATCACCGACGTCAAGTTCGCCGCCGATCTGGCCGAGAGGTTGGTCGAGCGGATCGAGAAGGAAACGACAGAGCACAAGGAAGAGGAAGAGGCATACAAGGCGCGGTCCGAGGGTCGAGATCCCGCCTTCACACCGGAGCAGCAGAAAAAGCAGCGCCAGGTCGCCTACAGACAGAGAAAAGAAAAGGCAGCGGAGGCCCGGAGCTGGAATGAAACCGTCGGCGCCAACCTCCTCAAGCGCCGCGGCGGTTCCAGCCGCAAGCAGTTCGCGCTTGCGAGGGTCAAGGCGATGGCAATCGCGTTCATCACCGACAACCCGACCCTCGCGGCGCGGGGTCTGCGGCTCGTCACCTCCCAGTTGCAGGAGGTCGAGGTCAAACAGCTCAAAACGACCGGCAAGATCAAAGAGAAGGTCAACTACGCCGACGCCGAGCAGTCCACCGCGTATTTGGTCAAACGGGTCAAGGACGCCAGCTCGGTCGACGAGGTCGCTGAGATCGCCGGCGATGCGATGGTCGCGTCGCTATTGGCCGACGAGGCCGAGTTGCCTCAGTCCAAGCGAGTGCGGGGCGGCCTTCGCGCCTCCGTCGAAGTGGCGAAGCTGCTCGCCGCCGATGTCAAATCGGTGCGCCCGCGGCGCCAGCGTCGCAAGGCAGCTCAGTAGCCACATTTGGGGGAGGGTCCGCAGGTTGGGCCCTTCCCCCGATCAGCTCTCGGGCCGCGACTGTGGATTGGCCACAGGCCCGGACGCCTAGCAGACCTCCTCCGGCCCGGGCTTCGCCCAAACCTCCTCCGGCCCGCTCTGGCTGGGCCATGACCAATCCACAGCCACATCCTCACAACCCGCCAACCCCTCGACAGCTCAGCTATCTACGCGACCTCGCGCTCGGCCGAGGTCAGACCTTTGCCTACCCCGAGACGTTCGAGGAGGCCGATCGTCAGATCAAGCGCATGCTGAAAGTGAAGCGGACGAGCACGGCGGACCGTCGCCGCGAGACCCGGGCGATCAGGGACGCGATGGCAGAGGGCCGGGGCGATTCCGCGAGCGTCCGTATGGACGAGCTGGCGGGGTACGGATCGAGCGCGCGCTGGAGC
Source organism: Solirubrobacterales bacterium (assembly GCA_036512025.1). Classification (GTDB taxonomy): domain Bacteria; phylum Actinomycetota; class Thermoleophilia; order Solirubrobacterales; family 70-9; genus DATCBF01. The sequence continues at coordinate 587 of DATCBF010000401.1, read as the reverse complement.
TAGCCCACCGCGTCCGGGAGACGCCTCCCGATCCTGGCACGGCTTCGCCGTGCATCGGGTCGGCGATCGCCCGCCCGCGAGTGGGCAGGCACAGCGAACGGAGGAAGACATGAAACACATCGGCGCTTGCCCGACCTGCCTACGGCGCTCATGGCTACTCAGCCTCGTCGCCCCCTACATCGAGAAGGCCGTCTCCGGCGCAACCAGCTCGATCGTCCCCGAGCTGCTCCGCCTCGACAACGAGGATCTAGTTGAGGCGGTTGCTCCCTCGCTGGGCTTGACTTTGCTCGCCCGCGTCGAAGCGCTCCCCGAGAGCAGCCTCTACGGCGACCTACGGACTGCCGACTGCTGGGCGACCTGCCGCCACGACTCTCTGTACCCGGAGGCACTACGCGAGGCGCCCGATGCTCCCTGGGCATTGATCGCTCGTGGCGATAAGGCCCTGCTCTCAGATTTCCAGTCAGGCGATGCGGTGACGATCGTCGGTGCCCGTCGAGCTACCTCCTACGGGCGCGAGGTGGCCCGCACACTCGCCCACGATCTCGCCGAGGCCGGATTCACCATCGTCAGCGGACTTGCCTTCGGGG
>DATCBF010000400.1:0-5181 GCA_036512025.1 Solirubrobacterales bacterium | reverse complement strand
GTGGCAACCGCCTGTCGATGACCAGCGCTACCGCCGTGGCAGATCGCCACCGCCAGCGCGTCGGCAGCGTGATCGGGAGTCGGCGGCTCGGGCAGGCCGAGCAGGGTCCCGACCATCTTCTGGACCTGTTTCTTGCCGGCGGCGCCGGAGCCGCAGACGGCCATCTTGATCGCCTGCGGCGTGTAAGCGAAACAGGCGACCCCGCACTGGGCGGCCGCCAGCATCGCGACGCCGCTGGCTTTGCCGACAGCCATCGCCGTGTGCACGTTTTTGCCGAAGTAGATGTCCTCGATCGCCATCGCCTTGGGCTCATGCCAGGCGATCAGCTCGGCCAGCGCCCCGTGAATCCGCTCCAGGCGACGCTCCATCGGCAGCTCGGAGGTTGTTTCGACCACGCCGCCGTCGAGGGCGACCATGTGGCTGCCCTCGACGCGGACGATGCCGAAGCCAAGATTGGCGGGACCGGGGTCGATCCCCATCACTACCTGCATGGGAAGTGATTCTGGATGGAGGCTCGGATGCCTCTCGACCCGCCTGGGCTAAGCCGCGATGCGCTCCAGGACGTCGGCGGGAATGTCGAAGTTGGCGTGGACCTCGCTCACATCGTCGTGCTCTTCGAGATCGTCGATCAGTTCCAGGAGCCACTTCGCCTCGTTCCCCTTAACCTCGACCGTGCTCTTCGGCTCCATCACCAGGTCCGACGACTGGATCTCGACGCCGGCGCCCTCCAGCGCCGCCCGCACCGCGCCGAGGTCGGCCGGCTCGCTCAGCACCCGCAACAGCTCGCCGTCTTCCTGCACGTCCTCGGCCCCGGCGTCGATCGCCGCGATCACGTCGTCCTCGCCATAGCGCGTCCCGTCGACGACGACGGCTCCTCGTTTCTCGAAGATCCAGGAGACCGAGCCCGGCTCGCCGAGGCTGCCGTGGTGCTTGGTGAAGGAGAAGCGCACGTCGGCGCTGGTGCGGTTGCGGTTGTCGGTCAGCGCCTCGACCAGGACCGCGACCCCGGCCGGGCCGTATCCCTCGAAGAGGATCCGCTCGATCGCTTCGCCGTCAGCGCCGGCGCCGGTGCCGCGGTCGACCGCCCGCTGGATGTTGTCCTTGGGCATCGAGGCGTCGCGGGCCTTCTGGATCGCGGTCGCAAGCGACGGGTTGGAGTCCGAGTCCCCCCCGCCCTCGCGGGCGGCAACCGTGATCGCCCGCGTGAGCTTGGCGAAGGCCTGACCGCGCTTGGCGTCGGTCGCGGCCTTCTTGTGTTTGATCGATGACCACTTCGAATGCCCAGACATCCGTGTCATTCTATGAGGACATGGTTGCCGCCGACACACACAGCCATAACCCGGCCCGCGCCCTGGCCGCGAGCGCCGTCTTCGTCGCCATGCTGCTGGCCGCGCTTTCACTCTGGACGGCAATCCCGCTGAGCTGGATCTACATCGGCTCCAAGGTGTCGCACACCCAGTTCCCCAGCAACGGCCCATACATGGTCGTCGGGGTGGGCATCATCGTTTCGATTCTCTTTGTGGCATGGCTGATCGGCCGTCTCAACGGCCTCTACATAAGGATCACTGGCACCAACCGACTCGAGCCGATGCGCCCGACCTGGCTCAAGAGCATGCGCGACACCTCGCCGGGCCAGGCCTCGACGACGGTGGTCGAGGCGGTTCTGATGGGCTCGGTGATCCTGGCGGCGCTGGCCCTGACGACATGGTTCTTCCTGCTCGCCGGCTCGCCGATCCCAAGCCAGTAGGCCTGGCGGCCCGGTGCCGTCAGACGATGAAGCGGCCGTCTTCCTGCATCACGACCCCATCGACTTCGAGCTTGCCGCCGAGCCGAAGGTCGCAGACCAGGTCGGTGTGGACGGCCGACTCGTTCTCACCGCCGGACTCCGGGTAGCTGCGGCCGACCGCCATATGGACAGTGCCGCCGATCTTCTCGTCGAGCAGGACCTCGCGGGTGCCGCGATCGATCCCGTAATTGGTGCCGATGCCCAGCTCGCCGAGGCGTCGGGCGCCCTCGTCGGTGTCGAGCAGCTTGATCAGGAACTCCTCGCCGCGCTCGGCGCTGGCATCGACGACCTTTCCCGCCTCGAAGCGCAGACGCACGCCGGAGACCTCGCGGCCGCCGATCACAGCCGGCAAGTGGAAGGTCACCTCGCCCTCGACCGAGTCCTCGACCGGGCCGGTGAAGAACTCACCATCGGGCATGTTGTGCTTGCCGTCACAGGGAATGAACTTGCGGCCCTCGATCCCGAGCTTGATGTCGGTGCCCGGCGCGGTGACGCGGACCTCCTTGTGCCCCTCGATCCACTCCGCCAGGCGCTTGGTCTCGGCCGAGGCGCGTTGCCAGGCGGTCAGCGGATCGCCATCGGCCGCCAGGCAGGCCCCGTAGTAGAAGTCTTCATAGTCGACCAGGCTCATCTCCGCCTCGGAGGCATAGGCGCTGGTCGGGTAGAGCGTGTAGCACCAGCGGAAGTCGCCCTTGGCGCTGCGCTCCATCGCCCGCGCCATCAGGTCGCCGGTCGCGGTCTGGCGCAGGGTCTGGCGCTCGGGCGGCACACCGGAGAGCTCGCGGGTGTTGGTCGAGGCGCCGATCGCGATCCGCACATCGGCGTTGTCGACCATCCACTCGGCGAAGGGCGAGATCCATTCGAGCTGGGTGTCCGTGGCGTGCTTGAAGTAGGCGGCGATCTGCCCCTCCAAGGCGACGTTCATCACCGCGTGCGCCCCCGCTTGCAGCACCTCCTCATAAACCGCAAGCAGCAGCGGCGCCGCCGCCGTCTCGCCGTCGATCGAGACGACCTCGCCCTCCTTCACTTCGGTCGAGTAGCCGACCAGGATCTTGGCCAAGGCTTCCGCTCGTGGATCTCTCAACTCAGTGCCTCCTCACCGGCACGCTCGCGCGCGCCCGTCGTCATTGCCATGAAGAGCGCGTGCAGCCGCGGGTCCTCGGTCAGCTCCGGATGGAATGCGCAGGCAAGCACGCTGCCGTCTCGGATCGCGACCGGGTGGCCGCCGTGAGAAGCGAGCACCTCGACGCCCGGCCCGCAGCGCTCGACCCAGGGCGCCCGGATGAAGACCGCGCGCAGCAGCTCGTCGCCAATCCCGGCCAGCTCCAGGTCGGCCTCGAAGCTCTGCAGCTGGCGTCCGAAGGCGTTACGCCTGGTGGTGGCGTCAATCAGCCCGAGGTGGGCATCGTCGCAGACGATCATCCCGGCGCAGGTGCCGAAGATCGGTTTTCCCGCTTCGTGATGGGCGCGGATCGCCGGCTCCAGGCCGGCTGACTCCAAGCCAAGAACGATCGCCGTGCTCTCACCGCCGGGCATGACCAGCCCGTCAAGCCCGTCTAGATCGGCGGGAACTCGCACCTCGGCCAGCTCGGCGCCGAGCTGGCGCAGCATCTGAGCATGGGCCTCGAAATCGCCCTGAACAGCTAAAACGCCGACGCGCAGCTCAGGCACCCCGGCCCTGCAAGAGGGCGTCGGCAGCGGCCAGCTCGGCGATCTCCAGGCCAGGCATCGCCTCGCCGAGGCCAATCGATGCGGCTGCGACCCGCTCGGGGTCGTTGAAGTGCGTGGTCGCCTCGACGATCGCGCGGGCGCGGCGCTCGGGGTCGGCGCTCTTGAAGATCCCTGAGCCGACGAAGTTGCCCTCGGCCCCGAGCTGCATCATCAGCGCCGCATCGGCAGGCGTGGCGATGCCACCGGCGCAAAACAGCGGCACCGGCAACTTGCCGACCGCAGCTACCTCGCGAACGACCTCCAGCGGCGACTGATGCTGCTTGGCGGCCCCGGCCAGCTCCTCGGGCCCAAGCTGGGCAAGGCGCTTGATGCCGGCGGTGATCTCGCGCATGTGGCGAACCGCCTCGACGATATTGCCGGTGCCGGCCTCGCCCTTGGAGCGGATCATCGCCGCGCCCTCGCCCAGGCGGCGCAAAGCCTCGCCGAGATTGGTCGCTCCGCAGACGAAGGGGACGTCGAAGGCGTACTTGTCGATGTGATTGCTCTCATCGGCCGGGGTCAGCACCTCCGACTCGTCGATGTAGTCGACCTCGAGCGACTGCAGGACCTGGGCCTCGGCGAAATGCCCGATCCGCGCCTTCGCCATCACGGGAATGCTCACCGCCTCCTGGATCCCCTTGATCATCGCCGGATCCGACATCCGCGCCACACCGCCATCGCGCCGGATGTCGGCGGGAACCCGCTCCAGCGCCATCACCGCACAAGCCCCGGCCTGCTCGGCGACAACCGCCTGCTCAGGCGTGACCACATCCATGATCACTCCGCCTTTGAGCATCTCTGCCAGGCCGGTCTTGAGACGGAATGAGGCTCGTTCAGTCATGAAAGCCAATACTACGGGGCGGCTCTGACCGCGGGTCCTGTCGCGGACGAGCGTCCCAGACCCGTGAGCTCCAAAGCGTCCCTCGCGGAAGCGTCGGAGACTCCGGACGACGCTCACCTTTGGATCTCCAGCTTTCGCTCAGCCGGGTTCGTTACTCGCGTGGGTGGCGTCGGGATGGGGCGGACTCGCCGGCCCGAAGGCGCGAGAGGGCCGCCGAGGGCGCCACATCGCGGGGACAGACCCCGCGCGCCCGAGCAGCGCCCGGCGCGCTACTTCAGTTTGTAGGCGCGAATGCGATCTTTGTGCGCAGCCTCGTCACGGGCGTACAAGCCGTGGGCGAGGGCCTGGACCAGCGCCATCAGCGCCGTGTTCGAGCGGGCGAAAGATGGGCTGTTCGAGGAGTAATAGAGCGTCATCTCGGCGTGCTCTCCGACCTCTGACATCGAGGCGTCGGAGATCGCCAAGGTGCGGGCGCGACGGTGCAGCGCCAGCTTCATCGCCCGCAGTAGAAGCGGGTGGGCACGACCGGCCGAGAGGGCGATGACAAGTGTGTTTTCGTCGATCCGGCCGAGTCGCTGCAGCGACTCGCCGCCGGTGCTGGCGACGATCTCGGCACGGATGTCGAGCAGGCTCAGCATGTGGCGCAGGTAGCTGGCGAAGAAGGCCATCTGGTCGACGCCGACGATAACGACGCGACTCGCGTTTGCCAGGGCGGCGACCGAGGCATCGACCTGCTCGCGGGTCAGATTGCGCGCGGTTTCCTCGAGATTGGCGTAATCGGCGCCGAGCGAGCCCTCCAGCTCGGAGTGATCGAAGGAAAAGAGAGCGCCACTACTGGCGGAGC
>DATCBF010000399.1:0-4409 GCA_036512025.1 Solirubrobacterales bacterium | reverse complement strand
CCTGGTGACAAACACCGACGAGGCCGGGGGTGTCGCGCCGGTTGAAGGCATCGAAGAGACGCTCGACCAGCGCCTCATGCCTGCCCTCCCCCTCTCCGGACCCGATGGCGGTGGGAGCGATCGTGAGTATCGCCGCGTCGTCGTCGAGATCGCCATGGGCAAAGCCCTGAAGCGCCTCTTCCAGCCCCTGGACCGTGAGCGACGGGCTGCCGGACCCGGCCAGCTCGGCATGCAGACGCTCCTCGCCGAAGCGGCCGCTCGGGCCGCTGGCCTCGGTGATCCCGTCGGTGATCACGACAAGCTGCTGTCCCGGCTTCAGATGGGCGTACTCGATCTCCCAGCGGGCATCCGGAGTTGCTCCCAGGACCGGGCCGGCGTGCGCCGCCTCGCTCACCGCGTCACCGTCGATCAGCAGCGGCGGCGGGTGGCCGGCCACCGCCAGCCGGGCCGGGTGGAGCGGATCGTCGCTGAGGGCGATAGCGGCGACGCTGCAGAGTGCCGAATCGCGCCGGGCGAGCAGGGCGCGGTTGAGGGTGGCCAGCGCCACCAGCGGATCCCCCGTCAGCGTCGCGGCGGTGCGTAGGGTGTAGCGGGCCTGAACGGCGATCGACGCGGCCCGGGCGCCACGCCCGGTGACGTCGCCGATCACCAGCATCCAGCCGCCGGCGACAGGGAAGGCATCGTAGAAGTCGCCGCCGACCTCGTTCTCGGCTCCCGCCGGCCGGTACATCGCCGCCAGCGACCAGCCGGGGACATGTGGGAGCGGCGGCGGCAGCAGGCCGCGCTGCAGGGTCTCGGCGATCTCGGTCCGCGCCTGCTCGGCCCGCTCGAGGTCGGAGAAGAGGCCGGCGTTGTCGAGCGACAGCGCCACCCTGCCCGAGAGGACCCTGGCGAACTCGGCATGTTCTTTCCCGTAGCGGCGACCCGACCAAGCGACCCCGACGGTGAGGGCGCCGGTCGGCTTGCCCCGGGCCCGCAGCGCCACGGTTATCGCCGACCGGATCTCGAGGCTGCGAAGGAAATCGAGGTCCTCGGGATTGTGGGCGAGCTCACGGAGATTGGCTTCCGTCATCCGCTCGAAGAAGCGGGGCGTGAGGTCGGCCGCGGGCAGGTCCTCGGTCATGTGCTTGGGCACCGAGGGCTCGCGCTCGGCGAAGCGGCGCTCGAAGTCGGCGCCGCCGCCAGGCCCGACTCGGACCGCCGCCCTTTCGACACCATCGTCACCGGTCACGTCGATCATGCAGAAATCGGCGAACTCCGGCACGAGGATGTCGCAGATCGCGTCGAGGGTCTCCGGGAGGGAATCGCCGGCGTCGGAAGCCTCGGCGATTTCGGTCAGGACCCGGAAGCGCCTGGCGGCGCGGCGCGCGCCAAGGTAGGAGCGGATCAGGGCAATGACAAGCGCCGCCGCGGCAAGCGCCAAGATGGCAATGATGAAACTGTCCATCTCTCCTTCCGGTCGACGCTTGCTACTGAAAAAAGCGTACCGCGTCCTGCGATAGCATCGCCTAACTCCACACACTCGGCAGGAGAAAGCGATTACATAGCCCGACGATGAGGATCTCACAGTGAATCCCGCACCCTTCAAGGTGCGAAGCGAGACTTTGGACGGGGTGCGGATCATCGCCGTCAACGGCGAGCTGGACCTCAACACCGCGCCCGAGCTGGAGCAGCCTCTTGAAGCGGCCCTTGCGGCCGACGGCTCCGCCCTGGTCATCGACCTCTCCGGCTGCGAATTCATCGACTCGACCGGCATCGCCCTGATCGTCAGGGCCTGGCAGCGGCTCGGTCACGAGTCCAACGGCCACGGCAGTCGCTTCGCCCTCTGCTGCGTCAGCGATCAGGTTCAGCGCCTGCTTGACATCACCGGCCTGGAGTCGACGATCCCGACGCATTCCACCCGCGACGAGGCGTTAGCCGAACTTCGCGGCTGACCGCGGCACCGATCAGCCTGTTGCGAAGCGGCGCCGAAGGCGCTGCCAAAAGCTCTGGTCCGAGTCTCCCCCGGCGACGGGCCTACGCCCTGGGCCCGCAAGCTTGACCTCGGTGAGATGCGCCTCGCCGCCTGCCTCGTGTCTGACGGCCACCAGGCGCACGGCCGGGTAGAGCTGCTCCTGGGCGCGCTCGAAGAGCCCCTCTTCAAACCAACGGGCCTGGTCGTCGGAGTGCGCCACGATCAGGACCTCGTCGGCGGGATACTGCCTGAGGACGTCCTCCGCAGCCACGATCGGATCGGGGTCGCCAATCTGGCCAAGGACCGGATAACCACGGCTCCGCAGCTCCCCAAGGGAGAGATCGAGCCGCCGCTGAGCTTCCTTTACCGCGGTGTCGACATCGCCGAGCGCCCGATGCAGCGCGGTCTTCTCCACCGCCGGCGCCAGCACCATGATCTTGCCTTCCCCCTGGGGGAGCTGGCGATGCAACTCGTCGATCAGCGCGGGCTCTGTCAGCTCATCGGTGAGCACCACAAGCACCTGTCGAGGGGCCGGTGGGCCGGTGTCGCCCGGGTCCTTATGGGCGCTGACCTCCATGCCTTGGCTTACCCGTGGCCGTTGAGGCCAAACATCGAATCGATCGCCTGAAGGGTTTGCCCCCCACGCCCGTCGGGTACACGACCAGCGTGAAGCTGGTCTTTGCCCCAATCGGAATTGCGGCCGGCCTGCTCGCCGGATTGGCCGCCCAGAAGGGGTTTGAGCGAGTCTGGGCTCTGCTCGACAGCGAGGATCCGCCGGAGGCCGACCAGCGGGACGCCCCCTTGCCAAAGCTACTCGCGGCCTTGGCGTTGGAGGGAGCGATCTTTCGCATCGTCAAAGGCATGGTCGACCACGGGGCGCGCGGGGGGTTCGCGCGGCTCACTGGAGCCTGGCCGGGAGATCCCGGCGATCAGCCTCGCTAGCCCTCCTAAGCGTCGCGTGGGGTGATGCGGAAAATCGAGACGACCTCGGCCTGGTGGGCCTCGGGATGTGCGACGTAGGCGCTCGGGCCGCCACCGAACCAGCCGGAGGCTTCGTTGTCGCCGACGAAGACTCCGGGATGGTGCTTGCCGTCGCCGTCCTCGACCCAGACGGGCTGGCCCTCCTTGAATCCGTGCACGGCCTCTTCGCTCATCCAGGCCAGCCTATCCGCTGGGCCCGGGCTGCCGTGCGGCGACCGCCGGCTCAGAGACCGACCGGCGACATATCCGCGTAGCGATCGCCGGCCGTGCTGCCGTGCGGCGCCGCCTCGTCGATCTGGCGCAGATCGTCGGCGCTCAGCTCAAGATCGACGGCGGCGACATTCTGCTCCAGGTAATCGCGATGCTTGGTGCCGGGAATCGGCACGATGTCGTCGCCCTGAGCCATCACCCAGGCGAGCGCAAGCTGTCCCACGGTGACGCCCTTCTCACCCGCGATCTCCTCCACCTTTGCCAGCAGCTCCAGGTTGCGATCGAAGTTCTCACTCTGAAAGCGCGGGCTGTGGCGGCGGAAGTCGTCCTCGTCAAGGTCGTTGATCGAGCGAAAGCGGCCGGTGAGAAAGCCGCGGCCAAGCGGGCTGTAGGCGACGAAGCCGACCCCCAGCTCACGCACGGTGGGCAGGATCTCGTCCTCGGGATCGCGACTCCAGAGCGAGTACTCGGTCTGCAGCGCCGCGATCGGGTGGGTCGCGTGGGCACGGCGGACCGTCTCCGGCGCCGCCTCGGAGAGCCCGAGGTGGGCGACCTTGCCCTGCTCGACCAGCTCGGCCATCGCCCCCACCGTCTCCTCGATCGGCACCCCGGGGTCGACCCGGTGCTGGTAGTAGAGGTCAATCCGCTCGACACCCAGCCGTCGCAACGAGGCCTCGCAGCACTCGCGCACGTAGTCGGGGTCGCCGCGGATGCCGAGCCGCTCGCCGTTCTCTCCGCGGACATTCCCGAACTTGGTCGCCAGCACGACTTCATCGCGACGGCCGGCGATTGCCTCCCCGACCAGCTTCTCGTTGGTGAAGGGCCCATACATGTCGGCGGTGTCGATGAGGTCGACGCCGAGCTCGAGCGCCCGGGCGATCACTTGCTTCGCCTCGGCCTCGTCAGCCGAGCCGTAGAACTCAGACATGCCCATGCAGCCAAGGCCCTCGGCCGAGACCTCGAGTCCGGCCGAGCCCAAAGTCCTCTTGTCCATCGCTTCTCCTTTTCGAGTGCCCTACCCGGGGACGGGCGCGGAGCGACCGGCGATCCAGCCTGCCACACCACCGGCCAGACAGCCGAGGCCAAGCAGCGTCGCCGCCCGCAACGGTTCGCGTCTCGCCTTCGAAGCAGCGCCGTGGGCGGTGTGCTTGGCGGTCGTCTTGATCGCCTTGCGGGCAACTGTCCTCTCGATCGCTGGAGTCTTCATAGGGGGCCCCTACCCGGCGGGCCGGCCCCTAACCATCGCCGCCCCACCGCGTTTGCT
>DATCBF010000398.1:0-4206 GCA_036512025.1 Solirubrobacterales bacterium | reverse complement strand
CCTTGAAGCACCAGAACTACCACCCCCGCCATACACCAAGGCACAGGCCGAGCACTTCTTGGCTCTCTCGTATAACCAGCCGGATGTTCAGCCAGCTCCGCTTGCGCGACAGGGAGGGCAGGTGCCACCCGGAGCGCACGTCACTATCCTTTATAGGAGCAAGTGTGGTGGAAGGTGCGACTGGTTTAAGGCTAAGGTCTATAACGCGGCCATAATCACTGGTGCCGAACACAACTGGTCAAAGTGGGAAAACGGAACGCAGGTACATGCCCACGTTGATCAGGCGACCGCTTTTGAAATAACTTTTGGGGCCACTACTTGGAATTGTGGCTGGCTTGGTCCGCATTATGTAGGTCAAAAAAGCGGTGAACATTTGATTGCTTTCGCCCATTTCACGATTGAATTTCCGTGGACCGTCCCAGTGGGCGAGAATATGTTCCCGGCAGAAGCTAATTGGGGCTTTCAGGCATGGGTCTATCCCAATGGCTTTCAGGAGAAACACGTTAATAAGCACTGGAACGGCGAGCCCGTAGACACAGAATGTCCGACCACCATCAGCTATTAAGAGACAGAAGTAGGCAGAACCTAATGGTTTCCCCACCGGGGAGATCTCCCGTGGGGCGATCGCGATCTTGCCTCACTGGCGAGCAAATGAGTCTAAAGCTAGGTCCGAGGCTCGCCGTTGCGGTCGCGCTTACCGTCGTGCTGGGCGCTTGGTTCTTCGGCTTAGCCTCTGCGACCCATGCCGCTCGATCTTCTTCCTCGGTCCTCCTCGACTCGGGTGTCCTAGCCAAAAATTGGGAATGGACAGTGCGGACCTCTCGGCCGCGAGGTTCTAACAGCGCCCAAAGGCCCTGTATTAGCGTAGAACTCAATCCTATTCACCCTTCTTCGCCGATCGAATTCTCCGAAGGAGAAAGCAGTTGCAGGAGGCCGCTAGTTGATTATCCAAATATTCTCGCCATCGTCGATGAATTCAACAAGCCTACGAGAACGGTCGTCGGGATGGCCTTTTCCACTGACGCATACAGTGTCTCCCTGTACTTTTCTGGCTCGATCAAAGACCGGACGATCCCCCTGCACCTGCTGTCTGAGGGCCAAGCGAAAAGGGCACATCTAGATGCGTTTCGCTACGGAGCAATTGCCTTTACGGGTCAGTCCTGTATTGATCGCTTCATAGTGCGCTCGAAATCTGGAGCGGTGCTCGATGACGGTGGGAGAATGCGATGTCGCGTTCACAGATGAAGGCAAGGCTTAGAACCGCAGCTGCTCTTGGCATGATTATGGCGGCGGTCATGCTGGCTGGCTGTGGGAGCAGCGCTTCACAGAGCGGACTATCCGCCAGTTGTGCAGTTGCCGAAATCGGTGCCCAGATCAAATTGCACAACAGCGGACTCAGCTGCGTAGATGCTGAAGCGATGGTGTATTTGATGACCTGGGAATCAACGGGACTTGAAGAGATCAAGGGCGCGGGCGGAGCTTGGCGCTGCAAGTCCCCCTCGACCCCGGAAGGCATGTTTCATAAGCGCTGCCATCAAGGAAAGCGGTACTTCACTGTTGATCGCTCAGCCCCGCCGCGGTGAGGCCACGAACGGGGCCACTACTTTCGGGCAGCCGGGGAACTCCCTTTCTTCGACGAGCACCATGCCTTCCACTCGGTTTGGTGCGATGAAGGTTCCTTCGAAGGACGAGCCCCTTGAGTCTTTGATGATCCAGTGTCCGGTCGGGTCGGTTTCCAGGCTCGCCTTTTTTTCGTGTGAGCCGTAGGTGCCGCAGAAGCCCCAGTGAAAGCGGTACCTGGTGTTGATCACCCGCCCGTCCCTGACCCCGAAGTAGACGGGGAGCCCCTGGCGCGTCTCGCCTTTCCAGCCGCCTTCGACCGGTTCGATCCCTTCGGCGGCGGTGGCGACGCCGACGCTGCCGGCGAGGGCGAAGCCTGCGACGAGGGCGATGAGCAATCGCATCGGGCGACCATAGCCCCCGGTCAAGGACCCGTCAACGTGGGCCGCGGCCCCCGGCGCATCGTGGCTCACTCAAGCGCGTCGTCGTCGATCTGGACCGGGTAGCCGGCGCGCAGCGCGGCTACGCTCGAAGGCGGCGTGATCACGTTCGCGGTTCCCCGCGCCGGCCGGGCGCGGTGGTCGCGATATCCCTCGCGGGCCCACTCGCTGAGGCGATCGCCGACGACCACGGCGGGCGAGCCGTTAAGCAGGACGAAGGCGCCGTCCGGCAGGCCGGCCCACGGCAGCTCGTGGATGCGTCGCCGGTGGCTGCCGCGGACGATCCGCTCGCCATGCAGGCGCTGGTTCATCTGCTCCGCCGAAGGCATCGCGACTCCCAGCCCCTCCGCCCAGGCGGCGCGGTAGGCGTTGTAGCTGTCGCGCCTGCACTCCGCGCAGGGACGGTGTCCGGCCGCAAGCGAGACGGCCTCGTCGTGGAAATACAGGAACGTGTAGTGGTGCGGCTGCCACTGCTCGCTCCAGCGGCCTCGGAACTCCAGGGCGCAGGTGATCCAGAGGTCGCCGGCGTGGAAGCGGACGATCTCCCTGCCGCGATGAAGGATGCCGCGGTTGCCGGTCCAGGCGCCTCGGAGCGCGATCGCCTCGATCTCACCGGTCGGGGTCACGCGGTTGCGGGCCGGCATCGCCTCTTCCGCCTAGCGGCGCGCCGAAAGCCAATCGGGTTTCATGTCCAGGCGCATGATCAAGAGTTATAGAGAGCAGTCACCGGCGCGGCGGTTCTTAGCCTTGGCGCTCGGCGCGGCCGCCTACCTGCGCTGGGGACGTCGAGAGACGTCGATGCCGTCGCGCTGAGCATCTCTCCGTCGCGATCTCACGTTTCGACCGGCGCGGCCGTTTATCTACTGAGATGACAATGCTCCCAGGCTGGACAATTTATGAGAGCCCGATCGGACCGCTGACCCTGGTCGCGGGGCCGAAAGGCATCGCCAACATCTACTTCCCGAGGCGCTCGCCGCGGCTCTCGGAGGCGGCGAAGCAGCCGATGCCGGAGGCGACCGGGCAGCTCGACGCCTACTTCGCCGGCGAGCGCCGGGTCTTCGAGCTGGACTTCGACCTTCGCGGCGCCCCCTTTCAGCTCGAGGTCTGGCGCCAGTTGCTCGAGATTCCCTACGGGAAGACGACGACCTACGGCGAGGTGGCGGGGCGGATCCCCGAGCCCCTCTACCCGCCGGGCCTCGAGCCCTATAAGCGGGCGCAGGTCGTCGGCGCGGCGATCGGCCGCAATCCCGTTCCCATCGTCGTCGCCTGTCACCGGGTGATCGGCGCCGACGGCTCACTCACCGGCTACTACGGCGGCCTGCGGCGAAAGCAGGCGCTGCTCGACCTGGAGAGTGGGGGAGCCGCCGGTCACCCTCCTCCCGAGCCGGGCCAGTCAAGCCCCCAGCTCGCGCTGCTGTGACTGGTTTGTCGCCTATCTGACAGACCTGGAGATTCGGGTTCCAAAGACGGGTCCCACGGGACCCATTGTGTTTCCTCGAAGTATCAGGTTCGATATATCGACACTGGTATTTCAACTGAGGAGTGGAGGAGACATGAAGCGAGCGCACAGGCGTCGGGTGGGGGTTTTGGCGGTGCTCATCGCGATCGCCGCCGCTATCCTCGTCGCGGCAGGCGCAGCTTCGGCGATCACGGTCCTCGAGGGCAATCTGGTGATCGAGATCAACGGCGCGACCAGCCCGAAGGCGCTGCCGAAGGATCGGATGGCGCCGATCAGCTTCCACGGCAGCGCTTCCGTCGCCACCAGGGACGGCAGCCACATCCCGCCCGCGCTCGACACCCAGCTCCTGATCGACAAGCACATCAGAATCGACACCACCGGCCTGCCGACCTGCACACCCGGGCAGATCCAGAGCACCACGCCTGAAGGGGCGATGAAAGCCTGCGGCGCAGCCCTGATCGGGCGCGGAACCTCCACGGCCCAGGTGCAGTTCCCCGAATCGACCCCCTTCACGGCCAAGGGACCGCTCTTGGCCTTCAACGGTCCCTCCGGCGGTGGCTATGGCGGCAAGGGATACCGGGAGCAGCTCTACTACGTCTACGCCCGCGTCCCGGTCCCCACGACTCTGATCGCGGTCGGCAAGGTCTCGAAGGGCACCGGCAAATATGGCTACAAGATCTCGATCTCGATTCCCAAGATCGCCGGCGGCAGCGGCTCGTTCAGCGGCGCCGACTTCACGATCAACTG
>DATCBF010000397.1:0-2276 GCA_036512025.1 Solirubrobacterales bacterium | reverse complement strand
CTACACCGCCCTCAGCCGCGCCCGCCACAACACGCACATCCACCTCATCAGCGAATCGCCGCGCGCGGACCAAGAGCGTGCGCGCTACGCCCCCGAGCCCGCCCCGCCCGGGCCTGACCAGAGCGTGAAGGCGCTCGCCGCCAGCATGCGACGGAGGGGAGCCGAACCACTCGCCCTCACGCAGACGGCCGCTGCCGCGACACCGGTGCGCGACGGCCGCGCTGCCGACGGCCGACCGATGCCGCCCCCGAAGGAGCCGGACTGGCGCGCTATCGCCCGCCGTCGTCAGCAGCTCGGTGGCCGTTCCCGCTCGATGCGCCTGTAGCTGCAGCGAACAACTGCGTCGTCGCGACAATGCGCTCGCCGGCTCGGACGCCGTCCTCGCCGAAACCGAGGCCCATGTGGCAACCGCGGCGACGATGATTTGCCTAGGCAGCTCACGAGGTCGCTATTGCAGGGCACGCAAAGACTCGAACCTCGAAGCTCCGCTATTTCGCCAAAAGCCTGATTTCGGAATAGCAGCGCTTTCGCAAGGTCGCTATTGCAGGGCGCGGTCCGCGATCCGAGAAGAACTTCCTGCCCAAGGTCAGGACGGCGGGCATCCGCCGCTGATTGAAATCGGACTAGTCCACGCGCAGTTCGAAACCATCCACCCCTTTCTCGATGGGAATGGACGTGTCGGACGGCTCTTGATCACATTCCTGCTTGTCCTTCGCAAGGTTCTGAGGTCGCCGCTTCTCTACTTGAGCTTCTACCTCAAGCTTCACCGCTTGGAGTACTACGACCGCCTCACGGCGGTACGGGTTTCTGGAGATTGGGAAGGATGGCTCCGATTCTTCCTCAGAGGAGTCGCGGCAACCGCTGCAGAAGCAACACAAACTGCCGAGAGAATCTACGCCTTGCGGGAACGCCACCGCAGCGTTGCTCTCGAAGAAGCCGGAGCAAACGGCTTGCGCCTTTTGTCTGAGCTGTTCCGCAGGCCACTCGTCAACGTCAACTACGTGCCGGCGCGGATCGAAGTCACCTTCGCGACCGCCAACAGACTTGTGGCTCGCTTTGAAGAGCTGGGGATTCTCAAAGAGGTCACCGGCCAGCGACGCTCGCGCTTGTTTCGATACGAGCCATATCTGGAACTCTTCGACGAACCTGAGTCGATTGACGAGCCTTCTGTGGAGCCAGAGGTCACCGAGAGCCCGTAGCGGCCGGGGACCCGCCGGCCGCTTCATCCGATCGCAGCCCGCCTCTGTGATTCTCTCTCCCGCGTCATCGGCCGCTCTGAAGCTGGGCTTGGCTTGGATGTGCGCCAAAAACGCAACGCCCCACCAGCTTCACACTGAATTGCAGGGCTGGCCGAGGACGTGCAGAATATCCGTGATGCGTAGGCAACTGGTCGCCGGCGGGGACCGACGCTCGACCGATCTGGCCGCCGGATGAAGGGGTCGGCAAGACGGACGGCGAGCAAGCCGGGGCCTCGCCTGGAAGGAGGCGCCCCCGAGGAGTTGCCGCGCCGTGACCCAAAGATGTGCTCGCTGATGGCCTCAGATCCCCGTCCCACGCGGGCGGGAGCGCCCGGTTCCGGGGACATATTTTGGGAATTGAAGGCGAGGGCGCGGCCGGTAAGCAAGGCCGAAACCGGCTCGTTTGTAGGAACGACGCGGCGAAGGAATCGACGTTCCAAGTCGAGCGGTAGCCCCAGGTCCTGGCTGGGGCCACGAGTCTCTCCTCAGCGGCCTTGCATCCGGTCCAGGGCGTGCGCAGCGTCGGGTCCTTCGATGCCCACACCCGGGAGCACGATGCTCTGCCCGTAGCTTCCGTACATCGGGTCTGAAGGTAAGTCCGGGCGGGCACCCAGCCGTAGCGATGGTCGCTCCGGTCCGGGCGAAATAGCAGGCCAGGTTGTAATTGGCGCGGGCACTCAGGGGACTGTGCCCGGCCACGACGGCGGCGAATATTTGCGGAGTGTTCACATATGCGTCTCAATGAGAGTACGGTCGAAAGGGAGCTGGCCCTGCGGCCAGCATCCTGAGTCCACGTCTCATAGCCACCGAAAGCGCTAAGCAGCGCGTGGCGGAGAGCGTGGGCCACTGGTTGCATCTGCGGGCAGCTGCAGCACCTGTTCGGGCAAACCCGCCCGCTCCTTTCGAGGGAGCCGCCATGTCGATCGTTGAGTCAACTGCCTACGAGGCACCGGGCCGTTCGGTTAGTCCGGTCACGCTGCAGGAGCGCTATGAGAATTTCATCGGCGGTGAGTGGATCGCTCCGACCACGGGCGAGTA
>DATCBF010000396.1:0-3320 GCA_036512025.1 Solirubrobacterales bacterium | reverse complement strand
CCAGACCCCGGCAGCGGGAGCGAATCGGGCGAGGGAAAGAAATCATGGACAAAATGACGAGCATTCCACGCATCGCGACGGGCGTCCCCAACCTCGATGCGATCTTCAACGGCGGACTGCCCAAGGGCTCGGTGACGGTCGTCGCCGGCTCGCCCGGGTCGGGGAAAACCATCCTCACCCAGCAGATCTGCTTTCACAACGCGGCCGCCAAGAATCGCGTCCTCATCTTCAGCACGCTCTCGGAGCCGACCGCCAAGAGCCTGCTGTACCTCAAGCAATTTTCCTTCTTCGACCCGAAGAAGCTCGAGGGAAGCGTCCAGTTCGTCGACCTCGGCGTCATGCTGCGAACCAAGGGCCTCGAAGCGGCCTCGGCGCTCATCATGGAGCACGTCAAGAAGATCAAACCGTCGATGGTCGTCATCGACAGCTTCAAGGTCTTCGACGACCTCGCCAAGTCCAAGGAAGAGCTTCGCAAGTTCGGCTACGAGATCGCGGTCAACCTGATGGCCTGGGAGACCACCGCGCTACTGCTCGGCGAATACGGTGCGGCCGACATCGCCGGCAATCCCCTCTTCTCGATCGTCGACGGGCTGGTCGTCATGTCGCAGCGGGAGTCGCTGGGCGAGAACCAGAGATTCTTCAAGATCGTCAAGATGCGTGGCACGAACCACAGCCGCGACGAGCACCCGTTCCTCATCACCGGCAGCGGCCTCGAGATGTTCGCGCCGCGCCTGGCGATCCAGCGCGAGCCGGCGGGGAGCGGCCTGCAGGGTCGTTGCAAGACCCAGATCGCGAAGCTCGACGAGATTCTCGGGCCCGGGATCCCCTGGGGATCCAGCCTGCTCATCGGCGGCGTGGCCGGGACCGGCAAGACCGTCCTGTCGCTGGAGTTCATCTACCGCGGCGCCCAGGCCGGCGAGAAGGGGATCCTGTTCTCGTTCGAGGAGACCGACGAACGGCTGCGCGCCGCCGCGGCGGGGCTCGGCTGGGACCTCGGCCGCGAGATCGACCGCGGCATGCTGGAGATCGTCTTCATCCCGCAGCCCGACATCTCGGTCGAGCGCCACCTATTGATGATCCAGCAGCGCATCGAGGCCATGAAAGCCAAGCGCGTGGTCGTCGATTCGGTCTCGGTCTTCCTTCATCGGATCACGGATCCCCAGCTCAACCGCGAAAAGGTCTTTCAGCTCTGCAGCATCGTCCAGAACGCCCAGGCGGTCGGCTTCTTCGCGACCGACATCCCGTACGGGTCCCAGCAGGTCAGTCGCTTCGGGGTCGAGGAGACGGTGGTCGACGGCGTCATCATTCTCAGCTCCACCGAAGAAGGGTTCGAGCGCGAGCGGTACATCGAGGTCTACAAGCTCCGGAACACCGCGCACCTCAAGGGGCGCCACAACATGGCGATCGGCCAGGGCGGCGTTTCGATCTTCCCGCGCTATGGCGACGATTTCCGTGCCGAGGCGCCGCCGCCGCTGGAGGTCGCCACCCGCCTCGGCTCCGGCATTCCCGGACTCGACCCGCTCCTGGGCGGCGGTTTCCTGAAGCGAAGCGCCACCGTGATCTCGGGCAGCGCCGGCGTGGGCAAGAGCATGTTCGGATTGCAGTTCCTCCTGGAGGGCGCCGCGCGGCGCGAGCCGGGCCTCTACGTGACCTTGGAGGAGGGACCGGAGCAGCTCCTCGCCGGCGCCGAGGCGCTGGGGCTGCCTCTGCGGGCCGCGGTCGACGCGGGGCTGGTCCAGATTCTGTATGTCTCCCGGGAGCACCTCCGCGCTGGTCAATTCTTGACCGTGCTGGCGGACCGCCTGAAGGCGCTGCAAGCCTCTCGGGTGGTGCTCGACGCCGCGACGCAGATGCTGACGGCGCAGATGACGATCGACGAGCTCCGCCACGTGCTCTACAAGCTGGTGGTTCGTTTCAAGACCCTCGGCATCACCAGCGTCCTGACGCTGGAGGTGCCGTTCCTGTTCTCGACGGAGCGGGTCACCGAGCTGGGCCTCTCGCCCATCGCCGACAACCTTCTCATGCTTCGCTACAAGGAAACGAAGGGGAAGCTGGCGCCCACGCTGACGATCGTGAAGACGCGCGGTAGCGATCACGATCGCGGGACCTACGCCGTCGCGATCGCCAAAGGTGGCATGCGTATCGAACCCTTCGCGGGCGGGTCTGCCGCGCCGCCTCCGGAGATCGGTCGGGGCGAATGAATTCCCGCGCTGGCGTCTCGGTCATCGGACCGGAGCAGGCCCACCTGCGCCTCCAGCACCTCTACGAAATCAGCAAGCTGTTTGCGAGCTTCCAGGACATCGAGCAGAGCGTCGATCCGGCGCTGGCCATCGCCACCAAGACGCTCCCCCTTCGCAGCGCGATTCTCACCGAGGCAGAAGACGGACACTCCACGCGGGTGGTCTGGCGCTCCGAGGGCCTGAGCGCCCAGCAAATGCAAGTGGTCACGGCGCACGTGGACGCGGCGCACAGCTACCTGGTCGGCGCGTCGCCGCTAGACGCCCGTGAGCTGAGCGAGCGCGCCGGCAAGACCGCCTGGCCCCGACCGACGGAGACCGAAGGCGCCCTCGGCCCGAGGTTCATCATCATCCCGCTGGTGGTGCCCCACGGGCCGCCGTTCGGAACCTTGGCGCTGGAGGGTGCTCGGGCGCTCAACAAGACCGATCTGATCTTCGTGAACGCGATCGCCAATCAGCTCGCGATCGCGCTCGATCGGGATCGCGCCTGGCAACGGGACATCGCGCGGCGAGATCAGGCGGAGCAGGGTCGGACCCACGCCGAGGTGAAGGGGGCGACGGCGGAGAGAGATCTGGTCCTCGTCGACGGCCTGCTGGAGAAATCCGAGGCGCTGGCCGCCGACAACGCACGGCTCTTTCGGGAGGCGCAGCAAGCGGTGCGTGTCCGCGAACAGATCCTCGCGATTGTCTCGCACGATCTGAGGAATCCCCTGGGGACGATCCTGCTCACGGCAGGTATTCTCTCGAAGAAGGCAGTCGAGGAGGAGCGACGGCGCGGGCTGCCGCTGGCGGTGGGACGAATCAAGCGCGCCGCCGAGCGCATGCTGCGTCTCATCGAGGATCTCCTCGACTTCGCGAGCATCGAGGCCGGACGCCTGGCGATCAACCGCCAGTTGCAGGATCCGGGTGGGATGATCGAAGAAACCGTGGCGAGCTTCGAGATCGCCGCACAAGAAAAGCACCTGCAGCTCACGGCGGAGATCCAGCCGGACCTGCCTCAGGTCTGCTGCGATCGCGATCGCATTCTTCAGGTCCTCTCCAACCTGGTCGGCAACGCGACCAAGGTCTGCGAAGAGGGCGGGC
>DATCBF010000395.1:0-2360 GCA_036512025.1 Solirubrobacterales bacterium | reverse complement strand
GTCGGCCACCGCGTGGATCGGCTGCATCGACGCGATCACGCCGATCTTGGCGAAGCGCGGCACATCCTTGGGATGGACGCACTGCGCGTGCTCGATTCGCGGCCGCCAGTATCGCCACGCGTCACGCTTTCGAGCCAGCGCATCGAGCGCGCGGCGAACGGCGCCGTCCCCGATCGCGTGCAAGCACACGTTGAGCTCGGCCCGCGCGCAGCGATCGATCATGTCCACCAGCTCGGCCTGCGGCAACCGCGAGGTGCCCGACCCGTCGAGCATCTCCGCGGTGCGGCTCCCGAGCGAGCCGTCGAGAAAGGCTTTCACCCCCCAGATCCGCAGCCACTCATCGCCCCAGCCCGAGCGAACGCCCAGCCGCTCGGCGTGGTGGAGGTCGGCGAGCGGGAGGTTGTACGTCACGCGAATCGGTAATCGACCAGCCGAATGGAGGCGTTGAAGGGAAGCGAAGCCGCGGGCGGTGTCCATCGCGTGGACTGAGGTCACCCCGAGCTCGGCCAGCCCGGCCAGCGCTTTGACCATGCCGGCATCGAAGTCAGCGTCGGATGCCCGCGGCAGGAGGGCCGAGACCGCATGCATGGCGGTCTCGCGCAGGATCCCCGTGGGCTGGCGCCGGCCGTCTCGGTCGATGACGCCTCCCGCGGAGTCGTCCGTCGCTGTGCCGATACCCGCGAGCTCGAGCGCCGCGCTCGAAACCCAGGCCGAGTGGCCGTCCTTTCGCACGAGGTAGACAGGGCGCCCGCCTGCGGCAGTGTCGAGGTGGCGGCGCGTCGGGAAAGCAGGATTTGACCAGGGGTCGTTATACCAGCCGGCACCCACCACCCAGCCATCGGGAGGCAGCTTCTGGGCCCAGGCTCGAACGCGCTCCAAAGCCTCGTCGAGGCTCGCTGTGCCGCCGACGTCGAGCGTCAGATGATCATCGGCCAGCCCCTCCAGGTGGACGTGCGAATCGATCAGGCCTGGCAGCGCCATTCCGCAAAGCCGGATGACCTCAGCCCCCCGCCCGGCCGCCGCTCGGGCCCCATCGCCGACCGCCAGGATCCGTCCGTCAGGCCCGGCGGCCACCTCCGGCTCGCAGCCCGCAAAGAGCACTGCGCCTGCGCTCATTGGGGTACTCACAAGCCGTAGGTCTTGGCGATGATCTCCTTCATGATCTCGTCGGTGCCGGCGCCGATCCTCGCCAGGCGAGCGTCGCGCCACGCCCTCTCGACGGGGAACTCGGACATGTAGCCGTGGCCGCCCAGGATCTGGATTGCCTCGTCGGCGACCTCGCACGCGACCTGGGTCGCCAGCAGCTTCGACTGAGAGATCTCCCGCACCGGGTACTCGCCCTCGTCCCACTGCTTCGCCGTCTGGTAGACGAGCGATTGGACGGCCGCGATCTTTGTGCCCATATCGACGAGCTTGTGCTTGATCACCTGGAACTGCGATATCGGCTGGCCGAACGCTAGCCGGTTGCGTGCGTACTCCATCGTGTACTCGAAGACCTGCTGAGCGCCCGCGATCGCGCCGGCCGCCGCGATCATCCGCTCGCCCTGCAGCTCCCACATAAGGTTTTTGAACCCCTCGCCCTCGTCGCCGATGAGGTTGGCGACCGGCACGCGGCAGTCCTCGAACAGCAGCTCAGCGGTGTCGGATGAGTGCATCCCAAGCTTCTTGAGGGTGCGGGTGACCTCAAAGCCGGGTGTGCCCTTCTCGATCACCAGCAGGTTGTAGCCGCCGTGGCCGCGCTCCTTGCCAGTCTTGGTGACGACCAGGACCCAGTGGCAGCGCGCCCCGTTGGTGATGAAGATCTTGCGGCCGTTGACCACGAAGTGATCCCCATCCCGGCGGGCGACAGTCGTGATGCCGGCGACGTCGGAGCCGGCGTCCGGTTCGGTGATCGCCAGCGCGGCGATATGCTCGCCCCGGATGGCGGGAACTAGCCACTTTCGCTTCTGCTCCTCGGTGCCGAACTTGAACACCGGAGGCGTGGCCATCTCGGCCTGGACCGCCACCGCCATGCCTAGGCCCCCGCACCCGGCGCGTGCCATCTCCTCGGACAGCACGACCGCCGAGAAATAGTCCCCGCCCTGGCCGCCGTATTCGGGTGGGTACCGCAACCCCAGAAACCCAAGCTCTCCGAAGCGCTTGAAGATCGAGTCAGGGAAGGTTCTCTCCTCCCACTCCTCGAGATGGGGCTTCACCTCTTTCTCCAGGAACTTTCGGACGTGCAGCCGCAGCTCCTCGTGGGCGTCGGTGAAGTACATCGGCGTGAGTTTAGGCCGTGCACAAGGCCCAACCGCCTTCCGGTATGATTCCCGAGGCCTGACGAGGTCGGGACCCCCCTTTTAAGATCACGCGCGTCTGGG
>DATCBF010000394.1:0-9594 GCA_036512025.1 Solirubrobacterales bacterium | reverse complement strand
GGCACCCGCCTGCAGGTGGCGACCACGCTGGCCTACCCGCTCGGCGACATCGCGATGCTCGCGCTCGTGATCGGGGCGATCGCGCTCACCCGCTGGCGCCCGGGCAGAACCTGGATCCTCCTGCTGGCGGGCCTCTCGGCCCTGGTCGTCGCCGACATCGCCTACACCCTGCAGTCAACCGAAGCCCTGCTTCCCTCCGGCAACTGGATCGACCCGATCTACCTGATCGCGGCGATCTGCCTCGGGGCGGAGATGTGGCAGCCGCGCGCGGACACGATCCAGGCCTCGGCCCGCTTCGACGGCTGGCGTGAGCTGATGGTCCCGGCCCTCTTCTTTGGGGTGATGATCGGCCTCTTCGCAATGCAGTACTTCAGCGCCACCAGCGGCCTCTCGACCGTGCTCTGGGCGGCGACGATGACCGCCGTCATCGTCCGGCTTGGCATGAGCGTGCGCGAGAACAAGGCGCTGCTCGAGCAAGTGCAGACAGACCCGCTGACCGGGCTTGGCAACCGCGGCCGGATGCAGGTCGACCTCGACGGTCTCTGCGCCAAAGCAAGCGAAGACGAGCCGATCTTGCTCCTCTTCTTGGACCTCAATGGCTTCAAGCTCTTCAACGACACCCTGGGCCACCCGGCCGGCGACGAGCTGCTGACCAGACTGGGACGACGGCTGCGCGAGGCGGTGGGCGCCGATGGGATCGCCTACCGCGTCGGCGGCGACGAGTTCTGTGTCCTCCTCACCTGCCTCGAACAGCGCTTCGAGGGGTTGACCCGAATGGCGGCCGAAGCCCTCTCCGAGAGCGGACCGGGGTATGACGTGTCTCCGGCATGGGGCGCCGCCGCGATTCCAGCCGAGGCAGAAGAGCCATCCGCGGCATTGCAGCTCGCTGACGTGCGGATGTACGCCCAGAAGGAGTCACGCCGTGTTGCTCGCGATTTCGCCACCGAGCCGTCGCTGACGCCGGCGCGCTAAAGCGCCGGCTCCATCCTCGTGAGAAGCTGCCTTCTCGTACTGCGACACAGGAGGTAACCCAGATGACTGTCAATGACGACCGTCGCGAGATCGAGCTGCCGGCCGGGACCGTTCGCTATCGCGAGTCGGGCCAGGGCAAAGCGATCGTCTTCGTGCACGGCTACCTGGTCGACGGTCGCCTCTGGAGCGGCGTGGTCGACCGCCTGTCAGATCGCTTCCGCTGCCTCGCGCCCGACTGGCCGATGGGATCGCAGCAGGTGGCGATGAACCCCGATGCCGACCTCTCTCCTCCCGGCGTCGCGAGCATCATCTCCAGCTTCCTCGACAAGCTCGACCTCGATGACGTCACCATCGTCGGCAACGACTCCGGCGGCGCCATGTCGCAGGTGCTCGTAACCCGCCACCCGCAGCGGATCGGCCGGCTGGTGCTGACCAACTGCGACACCCACGAGAACTTCCCGCCCGGGATCTTCAAGGCGATGCCGCCGCTGGCAAAACTGCCCGGAGGCATGGAGGTTCTGTCGGCGCCGTTCCGGATCCCCGCGGCCGCACGCGCCGCCTTCCGCCCCTTCGCCAAGACACAGATCCCCGCCAAGCTGATCGCCTCCTGGATGGAGCCCGGCCTGCACGACCGGGCGGTCCGTCGCGACCTGAAGAAGGTGACGGTGGGGATGAACAAGCGCTACACGCTGGAGGCGGCCGCAAAGCTGCGCGAGTCAGAGCTCCCGATCCTCCTCACCTGGGCCCCGGGCGACAGCTATTTCCCAATCAAGTTCGCCGAACGCCTGGCCCGCGAAGCCGGCAACGCCCGCATCGTCGAGATCCCCGACGCGAAGACGTTCGTGGCGCTCGATCAGCCGCAGCGTTTGTCGGAGGAGATCGCCAAGTTCGTCTCTGTTTAGGCGTCGTTTAGGCGTCGGTCTGGGTTTTTCGCAAAGTGCAGGTTTTTTCGTCCGATCGGGTCGGGAGGCTTCCTCAACGTTCCCTACAGGACGGAGAGCTATGCCCAAGCAGATCTTCGACCAGGATCGACCCAGGAGCACCATGGCCCAGCGCCTCGATGACGCCTTCGCCGGCTGCGAGCGCTGGACGCTCGCTCCGCCTTCTCAGCGGCGCAGCGAAATCGGCTTCAGCCCTCGGCTCGACAGCTCCCCGAGGATGAGCGGCAGCGCCGCGACGGTGCGGACCCAGGAGTCTGGCGCGCTGTAGTAGTCGGCGTCGTGCAAGAGGACGATGTCGCCTGCCTTGACCGAGGAGGTGCAGCGCCGTGTTATCGAGTCGGCGGTTGCATGGCGCCTCCAGTCCTTGCCCCACTGTGACCACAGGACCGGGCGCCAGCCGCGGCTGCGGATCGCCCGTAGGCCCGCGTAGCTGAAGATCCCATAGGGAGGCCGGTAATCGGCGATCTCCTGGCCACTCGCCTCCTCGATCGTGGCCTTGGCCCGGTCGGCGTCGTCGAGCAGCTGGCGCGGCGTCAGCCGCAGCTGGTTGCGATGGCGGTGGCAGTGCAACTCGACCCGGTGCCCGGCGGCGACGATCTCGGCGACTAATGCCGGTCGCCGCTCGACCTGCTCGCCGGCGAGGAAGAAGGTTGCCGGCGCCCCTGCCTCTCGCAGGATCTCCAGCACCTGCGGCGTCCCCTCTGGGTGCGGCCCGTCGTCGAAGGTGATCGCCACGCCGTCTACCCCACCCTGGCGTAGCTCGATCTCAAGCGCGGGGGCCACTCCGGGAACGATCGGCGCCAGGGCCGGCCCGGCATGGACCACCGTGGCAGCCGCGGCGCCGGCGCCGGCCAGCGCCGCGATCAATTGCCGGTGTTGGCTGCAGTGTGTGCCGCCGGCGCTTCGGTGTGAACAGCCGGGCTCGCCTTCGAGGTTTCGGCCGGAGGCGTGTCGGCGTCCTTGCCGAGGTGGATCCGGCTCTCGAGCGGCTTGGCGATCACCCGGTAGGGCGTCTCGCGATGGATGACCGAGAGCAGCATGACGATGGCGACGGCAGCGACGCTGACCGCGGCGATGACCCGCTCGGTCCGCAGACGCCAGACCGGCTGCGGGCGCACCCGCGCCCGCACCGACAGGGCGCGCGAGGAGATCGAGGGCAGCGAGGCAAAGGAGGAGTCCGGCGACTGCCGCTCCCGTGTGAGGTGGCGCAAAACCGACTCCAGCTCGTGCTCGGAGCGCGCCACCTCGGCCAGGCCAAAGCGCTCGAAGGCGGCGTTGTTGGCGCGAAGGTGACCGGCGGAGAAGCCGTAGGAGACGACCGGGCAACCGCGGATGTGAGCCTCGAGCACGGTCAGGCCCGCGGTCGAGTGGATCATCGCGTCGGAGGCGGCCATCCAGTCGCTCATCTGGTCGGTGAAGCCGAGGACGCGGACCTGCTCGTTACCGGCGAAGCGCTGCTCCAACTTCTCGCGGGCGGCGTCGTTGTGGCCGGTGATGCAGACAACCAGCGTGTCGTCGCCTTTCAGAGCCGAGTTGATCGCTCCCTCGAGGTCGCCGACACCCCAGCCGCCACCGGAGACGAGCACGACCCGCCCGTGAGCCGGCACGTCGAGAGCCTTCCTGGCATCGGTCCGGGTTCGCGGCATCAGGAAGTCGGGTGAGATCGGCGGGCGCATCCACTCGACGCTGCCGGGCCCGGCCAGCTTCTCGACTTCTTCGATCGACTCCGGGTGAGTCACGTAATGCAGGTCGACCCCGGGATGGGCCCAGTAACGCAGGCCGGCGAGGTCGGTTATCGCCGACTGGACCGGGACCGTGAGCCTGCCGTTTTCGCGCAGCATCCCCAGAATGGCGGTGACCCCGGGGTAGGTGGAGATGACGACATCTGGCTCGTGCTCGGCGATCAGCTTGAGCAAGCCGTGAGCGCCGAGCGCGTAGCCGAGATGGTGGGCGAGCCAGCGGGTCGGGGCGAACTTGGTCAGCAGCCAGTACTGGATGTCGAAAAGCCAGGGCATCCAGCGGAAAGTGACTTTCGAGCCCCCCCGCACGGTCGAGGAGAGGAAGCGGCCCATCGCCTCCAGGCCGTTGGCCATCTCGACTTTGGCCTCGGGGAATTCCGCCTCGATATCGGCGGCGATGATGCGGGCGGGGAGATCGTGGCCCTCGCCGATGTCGGCGCTGAGGACGAGCACGCTCGGGGCGCGATCCTCACTGCCGGCGGCGCCGGCGAGCAGCGCGCCCGCAGCGTGGCCGTTTCCGTTGAGCGAAGGCTTTTTGCCGGGAATCGGGTCGGGGGGGCGGGTGCTGCTGCGCACCCATTCGACGTAATTGCGGACGCCTTCGCGGAAGCTGGTCTCGGCTTTCCAGCCGATCTCCTCCAGGGCGCGCTCGTTGGAGATCGCCTTGCCGGGGAAATCGCCCGGCCGCGGCGGCGTGTGGACGATCTCGCAGTTGTCGGTGTTTTCCTGCACCCGCTCGGCGATTTCGAGGATCGTCACGACCTCGTCGCCGGAGAGGTTGTAGGTGCGGCCGGCCGCCTCGGGCGCGAGGGCGGCGACGATGCCGTCGGCCAGGTCCTCGACGTAGATGAAGCTGCGGGTCGTGCTGCCGTCGCCGGCGATCGTCAGCGCTTTGCCTTCGAAGGCGAGGTCGGTGAACTTGGCGACAACGCCGGCGGAGCGGGCACGCGGGCCGTAGGGGATGCCGAAGCGCAGCACCGTGCTCTCGAGGTCGTATAGCTCGGCGTAACCGGCGCAGTAGGTCTCACCGGCGAGCTTGGTCGCGGTGTAGAGGTGGCGGGGCGCCGGGATCGGCGTCTCCTCGCTGACGTCCTGCTCAACGCAGTCGCTGTAGACCCAGGTGGTCGAGCCGTAGACGACGCGGCCGACTTTGGCGCCGCAGGCCGCCTCCAGCACATTGAGGGTGCCGCGGGTGTTGACCTCCTCGGCCAGGACCGGGTCGGCGAGGACGTGGGAGACGTCGGCGACCGCCGCCAGATGGATGACAGCGTCGCAGTCGCGCATCGCCAGGTCGAGGTTGGCGGGATCGGTGATGCTGCCGGTGAAGGTCTCGACCTCCAGCGGCGAGTGGTAGGGGGAGGCGCTGAGGTCAAAGATGCGCGGGGTATCGCCGCGGTCGATCAAACGATCGACTACGTGCGATCCGATGAATCCGCCACCGCCGGTGACCAGGACTCTCATGCTTTGCTTGCCTCCTCCAGAGCCGCCTCGCGGCTCTCAGGTCGGTAATAGAGCGGGACGCACCAATGGTTCTCGGCCACCCAGTCGGTGTTTGGCAGCTCGACCGAGTGGCCCATGATCCGGTGGCAGGGCTGGTCGTAGACGCGGCCGGTGGACTTCTCGATCTGCTCAAAGACGATGTACTTGTAGAAACCCGAGGTCATCCCCTCGGGCAGCTCGAGCCGGGCCGGGTGCAGGGCGTCGAGGTGATCGCGCGCATAGGCGTTCTTCCACTCGACGATCTCCTCCATCCGCTCCGCCTGGACCAGGCCGAGCGCCGCGGTGAACTCGCTCATGCGGAAGTTGAGGCCGTCGACCTCGTGCTCGAACTTGCCGTAGTTGCGGAACTTGGCGGCGAAATCGATCAGGTCCCGGTTGGAGGAGACGAGCACTCCCCCCTCCCCGGTCGAGACGGTCTTGGTCGCGTAGAGCGAGTAGACACCGGCGTCGCCAAAGGAGCCGGGCCGGGCGCCGTTCCAGTCGGCGCCATGGGCGTGGGCGCAATCCTCGAGCAGGAAGATCCCGTGGTCGCGGCAGTAGGCGGCGATCCGCTCGGCATCGAAGGCGATGTGGCCGCCGATGTGGACCAGGATCGCGGCCTTCGGCTTGTGCCGCTCGGCTTTGGCCTCGAAGTCCTCGAAGGACATGCAGAGGTCGGTGCGGTTGCAGTCGACGAACTCGACCTTGGCGCCGGCGCCGACCGCCGCCAGCGGGCTGGCCATGAAGGTGTTTGAGGGGCAGAGCACGGTCTCGCCCTTGACCCCGGCGAACTCCAGCGCCGCCAGGGCGCCGCCGGCCCAGCTCGAGAGCCCGAGGCTGGGCAGGCCGTTCCAGTCCGCCCAGCGCTGCTCGAAGGCGTCCAGCTTCTTACCCTCCGACCACTGCTCGGAATCGAGAACCTCCGTCCACAGCTCAAACAGGCGAGCGCGGTCACGATGGTCGAACCCGATGGCGAACTTGGTCGCATCGGGCCGGGTTGTCTCTGCGGGCCCTACGGTGGCTCCTTGGTGGCGTGGCGGCTGGTTTGGTTGCCTTCGCGGACGGACGGGCAGAAGGCGAGCGCAAGGCTAGCAGCGAATCCGGACCCGAATCAGTCTGCCTCGTTGGCCCTGGCCGTATCGATGACCGCGCCAACCGCGCGAGATCCGGCCAGCAGCGTCGTGCCGGCCACGGCGACCCCGATGAAGGCGACCAGAGCCACCCCGCCCAGAGGCGTCGTGCTCCACGACTCGCCGAAGATCAGCGGCGCCAGGAGGACCGGGACGAGCACCTGGACGGCAAACATCACCGGCGCCACATGGGTCGCGCCCCGGTGCTGCAGCGCGCTCATCTCGCTGAGCAAGGCCAGCCCCTCCGAGGCGGCGGCAGTCGCCAACCAGACCACCGCGATCAGCAGGGCCCCGACGGCCAGCTCGTCGGTCAGCAGCTTGCTCGAGATCCCGGTCCAGGCGTAGCCGCAGCCGGCGCTGATAACCGGCAGTAGCCCGACCGCGGAGACGCGCCCTCGCAGCAGATAGGGAGCGGCGATCGGCAGCGCCAGCAGGCCCATCGCCAAGAGGATCGCGCCGGTCCCGGCATGGTCAGTGGTCCGGCCAGGCGCCGCCCAGGCGACGCCCGCCACCCCGACCACGATCGCCGCGACAGCTATCCACTCCCGCCGCCCGGGAGCCTCCCCCAGCTTCGTCGCCCCAAGCCAGAGCAGCAAGATCAACCCGCTGGCCAGACATGGCTGCACAACCGTCAGCGGCGCCAGCAACAAGGCCCCGATCTCCAGCGGCCAGCCGAGCAAGCCCAACGCCGTGGCCCCCAGCCAGCGCTTGTTCCGCAGTAGCTTCCCGATCAACGAAGGCCGCAGCGAATGCTCCCCAGGCACCTCCCGCGCCTCCAGCGCCTGCAAGGCAATCGAGGTGTTGTAGAGCAGCGAGGCTCCGACAGCCGCAACGATCCCAAGCGCAAGCACGCAGGCAAGCTACCGCGAGGGCCGCAAGCTGGGAGCGGCGAACTCCGCTCCGCCCGCGGGTGGCGGCGGTGCGGGAGTGGACTCCGCCGCGCGGAGTCTGCTGAGGGCAAGGCTCCTGCCCTGCAGGCGCTTCCGGCCCTTCGCCCGAAGCAGATCGCAGCGCAAGGAGGGTGCCCCCGCGGTGGCGTCAGGCCCCGCGGCCGGGCGCTATGTCCCTAAGCCGCTACGTCTCCTGGTAAAGCGGCCCGTCGCCACCCTCGGGCAGCGTCAGGCGTCCGCCCTTGGCGGTGATCGCCCCGCACTGCACGCAGTTCGACGCGGTCACATGGACGTCAACCTGGGCCGCGCCGTTCTCGAGCTGCTCGTCGGGGATCTCGTAGACCTGGGCCGGGCACATCGAGACCCAGGTCTGGGCGATCTCACGCGGCACCCTGGTCTGAATGCGGACGTGGTTGGGAGCGTCGTCGCGGGTCGCGTTGCCGGAGAGGAAGACCGAGTCGAGCTTGTTGAAGGTCAGCTCGTTGTCGGGCTTGACGTACATGTCGCCCGCCGTGCCGAGGTCCATCGCGTGCTCGGCATCGTCCTCCTGGCTCCAGTGGCCACCGGGGAAGTTGCCTTTGGTCACCGTCATCATCGAGGCGAAGGCTCCGCCGAGGAAGAAGCCTTTGGAGAAGGGCTGGCGCATATTGCGCGATTCGAAGATCTCCTTCTCGATCAGCGAGTTGTGGACCTTCTCGTCGTAGGCCTCGAAGTTGACCGAGTCTTCCTTCAGCGCGTCGACGATCGCTTCCGCCGCGTACATGCCGGCGTGCATCGCGTAGTGGACGCCCTTCAGGGTCGGCACGTTGACCATGCTGGCGGCGTCGCCGGCGATCACCATGCCGGGCACCGCTAGGCGCTTTGGCATCGAGAAGTAGCCGCCGGAGGGGATCGTCTTCGCCCCCCAGGCGACCCGCTTGCCGCCGTCGAGGATCTTCTTGATGAAGGGGTGCGTCTTCAGCAGCTGCAGGGCGTCGTGGCAGGAGAAGGTGGCGTCGGTGTAGTCGAGGCCGGCGACCATGCCGATGCAGATCTTGTCCTCGCCCATCGGGTAGATGAAGCTGCCGCCGAACTCGTTGTGCCTGGCCGCCTTGCGCAGCGGCCAGCCCATCGTGTGGATGACGCGGTCGAGCGGCTCCTTCACCTCCCAGACCTCTTTGACCCCGAGCTCCCAGCGCATCGGGTCGGCGCCATGGAGATCGAAGTAGTCATAGGCGGCGTAGCTGAGGTGGCCGACCGTGCCCTCGGCCAGCACCGTCGCCTTGGCGACGACGTCGGAGCCGGGCTCGAAGTTGGACAGCTCCTCGCCGTCCTTGCCGCGGCCGCGGTCGCCGGAGCGGACGCCCTTGACGACCCGGTCCTCGACCAGCAGCTTGGTCGCCGCGGTCTCGGCCAGGATGTAGACGCCTGATTCCTCGGCTTTGTCGGAGAGGAAGCGGCCGAGTTTGGAGACCGAGGTGACGTAGTTGCCGTGGTTGCGGAAGTTCGGCGGCATCGGTTTCAACGGCAGCGCTTTGCTGGGCGTCAGCAGATAGACCGCGTCCTTGGTCACCTCCTGGTAGACGGGCCAATCCGACTTGTCGAGGTCGGGGAACAGCTCTTCCATCGCCGAGGGGCGCATGTTGGCCCCCGAGAGCAGGTGAGCGCCGGCCACTTTGCCCTTCTCCACCACCGCAACCGGGACTTCGCCCAGCTTCTCCGTCAGCTCCGGCTCGTCCTCGAGCAGCTGCATGACTTTGTTGGCGCAGGCGAGGCCGGCGGGGCCACCGCCGACGATCGCCACGCCAACTTCAATCCGCTCGTCCTCGGCATCGGTCGGGGGACCGATCACCTCGGACGAGTCAAACGGTGGTGGGAACTCGCTGGGCGCTACGGCCGGCATTTGCTCAGCCGCCCTTCTTCGCCTTGATCGCCTCGGTCAGCTTGGGCAGGATCTTGTGCAGATCGCCGACCACGCCGAGGTCGGAGAACTCGAATATCGGCGCGTTCTGGTCCTTGTTGATCGCGAGGATGTTCTCCGAGCTCTGCATCCCGACCTTGTGCTGGATCGCCCCGGAGATGCCGGCGGCCAGGTACAGCTTCGGCGCGACCGTCTTACCGGTCTGGCCGATCTGGGCCGCGTAGGGGTACCAACCGGCGTCGACGACCGCGCGGGTCGCGGCAACGGCGCCGCCCATCGACTCGGCCAGTTCCTCGGCCAGTTTGAAGCCCTCCGCGGCACCGAGGCCACGGCCGCCGCCGACGAGAATGTCGGCGTCCTCGATGTTGACGTCGGCGCCGCGCTGCTCGCCGCGCTGAACCATCGTCGCCTTGGTCGACCAGGGCGAGAGCTCGACATCGACGTCGACAACCTCAGCGGTTCCGCCGCTTTCCTTGGCGTCGAAGGCGTTGAGGCGGCTGATGATGATCCCCGGCTCGCTGACATAGCCGACGTCGGCGATCT
>DATCBF010000393.1:0-6994 GCA_036512025.1 Solirubrobacterales bacterium | reverse complement strand
CGGGTTGACGAGCTGGTCGACCGCTACTCCGGATGCCTCAAGACCGGCGGCGGCCTGCGCGAGCGCGTAGAAGGGCTGCGCGAGGAGTGGCGGTAGTCCTCGATTCCGATGCGGTTGTCGGCTTTCTCGACCGCACCGATGCCCTTCACGACGCAGCGGATGCAGAAATCCGCAATCTCGTCGGCAGGGAACGACTGCTGGTCTCTGTCGTGACTTACGCCGAGGTTCTGACCGGCGCACGTCTGGGCCACCACAACGAGCACCAGGTAAAGGGCTTCTTCGGCGACCTGATCTCTGATGTTCTGCCCGTCGATATGGAGGTGGCAGACATGGCGGCCGACCTCCGCTCGCGCCGCAAATCGCTGCGGATGCCGGATGCCATGATCCTGGCGACAGCCGAGATGCAGCCGGAAGTCGGCCTGGTCGTGACCGGCGATGTTGAGGTCACCAAGGTCCACGGACTCTCGTGCAAGGTGCAGTTGCTCAGCTGAGGGTGGATAGCGCCGCAGCAGGTCGCACACGTCGGCGATGCCCTGACGAGGGCTCGGCGGTTAAGAGTGCGCGGGCTCGTCTACCCTTGGATACATGGCGCTCGCCCGAATCGCCGCGATTTTCTCGCCAGTCTGAACTACACGCTCGAGCGTTATTGAGAGAGTGCTCAGGTAGGCTGGGGGTCTGATTTCGCAACTCAGCTTGATGACCAGGGCTGGCAGCGCCTATGCCCGAGCCGCCGCCGCCTGCTCCTGCCAGGTTTTGAAGAGCTCGTTCGCGTCGACTAGGCTCTGCACGGCCGCGCGCAGCCGCTTCAGTGGTGCGTCCAGCTCACGACTCATCGCGCTCGCCGTTCCCATCGCCATGACCAGTTCCGCCATCTGCTCTGCGGCGCTGTTAGCCGCCTCAATCATCGCGTCGAGTCCGCTAAAAAACTCCTCCACATCCTCGGGATTCCCGCTCTGCTGGCTGACAGCCTCGATCATCTTCTGTACCGCGGGGTCGAGGACCAACAAGTCGCCCATGTACTCGGCACTCAGCTCCTCCAGCCGATTTGCCGGGTCCTCCAAGTTACGCGCGAGAGAGTTGGTGACGGCGAGCCGCCCTTTGAAGCCCTCGCCCTGCTCATCGCTGGCGGCGATCCGCTCGCTGGCAGCGAGCGTCGCGTCACTCACGCGCTCCAGCTCTTGGCCGATCCCACCCATCGTCTCTATTAGTCGCGGAAGCGCCTCTTCGCCGGCGGCCAGCAACTCCAGCAGGCCCATTTGTGAGACCGCGCTCGCACTAGGGCTGGCATTCTTTCCCGCGGGGCCCCTGATCTCGACCTCACCTTCATCCACCGGCTCCTCCGGCTTGATTGGACCACTGCCCCCCTCGGTGAACTCCGCTCCACCTCCGTCATCCTTATCGTCCGGCGGCTCACCCGACCCTCCGCCGCCACTGTCGGATTCATCGGAGATTTCCACGAGCCTCAAAGCCATCTTGTTCACCGCGAAACGGTACGGCTGATTCTTCTCGTCGAGGAATCGCAGGTTGCGCCAGTCTTCCCACTGCCGAGCAGCGATCAGTGGGACCAAGGAATCGCTGTTGTCTTTCTCTTCGATCTTCTTGACCGCCATAAAGTAGATCGGCATGACCAGCTCTGGGCGCTTTTGCGCTTTTGCCTCAGCCGCAAATTCGAGCAGCTCTTTCCGGCATTCCTCGCTCTCGAAATAGCTCGGCGTCACAATCGGAATGAAGTAGGCCGATTCCGCGATTGCCTCTCTAATCTTCAGGCGCCAGTCGTCGCCCCACTTGAGCTCAGCGCTATCGCGAAAAAGCTCAAGGTTGCGCCCCCCCGTCTCTGACTTGTACTGAGCGGCCAGATGGTCAGCAAGGCGACTAACCCCACCGTAGTGGGCATCGTCGTCGGCGTGGACATAGCTCCAGAAGCCCTTCTGTGAACCTCCGTCCATCAGTAGGCGACCATAGAGGATTCACTCGACTCAGAGCGTTTCGGAGAGTTTGCTCAGATCTGCCATTGAGACGCCCAAGGCTGCAGCGACGCCTTTGAGTGTGCTCCACGTCGGGTTGGCGTGGCCGCGCTCAATGAGTGACAGTGTGCCGGTTGTGACGCCGGCCTCATGCGCCAGGTCTTCCTGTGTGAGCCCACGCTTCACGCGAAGCTGGCGGATCGCTTCGCCGAGGGCTGGCTGAGGTTGGTCTGAGCGCCGCATCGTTCAAACACGCTTTCAAACGCGAGGGTCATGAGCTAGGGCACAAATAGCTAGCGTTATGTGCCCAGTTCTTTGCTAGGCTCCAGCTATCCCAAAAAAGCGCCCCCGCGCTGGTGGAACAGCCGGGGGCATGGCACAGGAGGTATTCGCTCCCATGCACGCTCAGCCTATTGAGGACCGGCCGGATTCCGGCAATTCCTCCACCAATGCCGGCCAGGACATCCAAGACCAGGGCGTTGTCTTGACCCAAGTCCTGGCGATCCACCCCACGCAGCTCCGCCTGCTTGAACTGGTCCGAGAGATCACGGCCGGGTCGAGCGACTTCGCCGAAGCGGATCGGATCGAAAGGGCCGTCCGGGACCTGATCGGCGTCGGGCTTCTCTTTCGCTGCGACGGCGCGGTCCTGCCGACGCGGGCGGCGCTCCGCTTCAACGAGATCCTTGGAGAGGGGAGCTAGCCATGCCGGACCATGTGAGGCGTCTGCCTCCCATCGACCTCGCCGGGAGATTCGCCTTCAACCCCGCCAGGGCGTGCCAGCGGACCTACATGTCCCAGGAAGCGCTGGCCGAGAGGGCATCGTGCACCGGACCGCTGTCGGCAACTTGGAGCTTGCCGAACGGGTCCCCGGATCGACACGCTGGTCAAGCTCTACGGCGCCCTGGAAGTCCCGGCGGCGGTCCTGCTTCGACAGGGCGGGCCGGGGGAAGCCAGTGACCGGAGCAGACCCATGCTCGAAACCTGCTCCTCGCAGACCAGTCTCTGAGACAGCGATCCAGGCAGCCCTCCCATGCCTCGATTCACCCCACCGCAGGACCCCTCATGCAACATCACCTCGACGGAGCCGAGGCACCAACTCCGACCGCCGACACATTATGAACTGGGTTCCCGTGCCCCTGTTCGAGCAGCGTCCAATGACCGGCTTAGCGTCCTCGGCGCGACGGGTTGACTCGACATTTGATGTCGCCGAGTTGGCTGACCGACGGGTCCTGTCGCCCGTCGCGTTCGAGGACCGATGGCGTGACCTGATAGGAGCGTGCAAGAGCCCCACCCAGTTCTGTCCGCCGTCGATCCGTGACCGCAAGCCACTCCCCAAGGAGCGCCATTGATCACGATCGGCATCGACCCCCACAAGGCAACCAACACCGCGGTGGCCGCCTCTGAGCTCGGCCGCCAGCTCGCCGAGATCACCGTCGCGGCCAACGAGGCCGGCCAGCAAGAGCTGCTCGCCTGGGCCCACGGCCTCGGCGCCGAGATCCGCTTCGCCCTGGAGGACTGCCGCCATGTCAACGGCCGCCTGGAGCGCTTCCTGGTGGGCGGCGGCGAGCCCGTCCTGCGGGTCGGACCGAGGCTCATGGCTGGCGCCCGCAAAGGAGCGCGGACTCGCGGCAAGTCCGACGCGATCGACGCTCTGGCGATCGCTCGCGCGGCGCTGCGCGAGGGGGCGGCGCTGCACCTCGCAAGCCACGACGAAGCGGCCCGGGAGATGAAGCTGCTGGTCGACCACCGCGACGCCCTGGTGAGCGAGCGAACCGGCCTTGCCTCGCGCCTTCGGTGGCATCTGCACGACCTCGAGGCCGGGCTTGAGCCGGCAGCCCGAAGCCTCGACCAGGCCAGCGTGCGCCGCAGCCTCTCCCAGCGCCTGGCCCGGCGCGAGCAGACCGTGCAGGTGCGGATCGCCCGCGACCTGCTGGCGCGGATCGGCGACCTCACCCGCCGCGAGCGCCAGCTCGCTTCTGAGATCGGGAAGCGCGCCAAGCGCTACTGCCCGGCGCTGTTCGAGGTCCCTGGCGTCGCCTCGCTCACCGCTGGCAAGCTGATCGGCGAGATTGCCGGCGCCAATCGCTTCGCGTCCGACGCGCAGCTCGCGCACTTCGCCGGCTGCGCGCCGATCCCGGCCTCCTCGGGCCGAACCGAGCGCCACCGCTTCGACCGCCACGGCAACCGCCAGCTGAACGCGGCCTTCTACCGGATCGCCCTGACCCAGGCTCGCGTTCACCCTGGCGCTCGCGCTTACCTGGCCAAGAAGCGCGAGGAGGGCAAGAGCACCGCCGAAGCGCTGCGCTGCCTCAAGCGCCTGTTGGTCCGCGTGGTCTGGCGGACACTCAGAAGTGCCGGTGAGCCCTGTCTTTCTCCCTCTCCCTCTTGATCTTGGAGGGGGAGATCCTTGACACCGTTGGCTCACATAGGAGAGACCCGAACAGGTGTTCGTATTTCGAGCCTATTTCGGGGGCGTTTCGGCCTCCAGTCGGATGTACAAGGCAATGGCATCCACTCGCATCAAGCTCGACCCGCAGACCATCGAGGCGATTGCCGGGAGAGTGGTGATGCTGCTGGAGAAGCGCCACCTTGGAGGAGGGCCGGAGCTGGTCGATGCCATCGAGCTGGCGCGGCGCTTCGGGATCGAGCGCTCCTGGGTCTACTCGCACGCGATCGAGCTTGGCGCGGTCAAGCTCGGCAACGGGGCGAAGCCTCGGCTGCGGTTCGATCCTGCTGTCGCCGCCCGGGTGCTTCAGAAAACGGACGAGACATCGGCGGCTGTCCCGCCCACCCGGTCAGGTGAGCGGGCGGGCCAACCTTTGGGGGGTGGCGGGACAGGGGTTCCGTTGTTGCCTGTCCGGGAGTCGGGGGACAGCGGCCCCGCGCCCGCCGCTTAGGTAGCGATGGCGCGCAAGGCAACGGGACAGGTGGTCGTCACGAAGCCACGAGGGGGCCGCACTTTCGCTCTGCGCTTCCACGCCTACGGCAGACGGCGCTACGTGAAGCTGGGCACCGCCGAGGAGGGCTGGACTCGCAGCAAGGCCGAGGAGGAGCTGGCGAACCTGCTCGCCGACGTGCGCCGGGGAATCTGGAGGCCAGCGCGCGCGGCCGAGAGCCACGAGGCCGCGCCGGAGCCGACGTTTCACGAGTTCGCGTCCGAGTGGATGGAGTCGCGGCGACACGAGTTCGCGGACCGGACCGTCGAGGACTACGAACTTGCCTTGACCCATCATCTGCTGCCGTTCTTCAAAGACCACCGGCTCTCGGAGATCACTGCCCACGAAGTTGATCGCTACAAGGCGGCGAAGGTTCGCGAACGTGAGCACGGGCAGGTCAAGCGCCCGCTGTCGAACCGGACGATCAACAAGACGCTGACGCGGCTGGGGCAGATTCTCGACGCCGCTGTCCGCTACGAGCTGATCGACCACAACCCCGTCAAGACGCGGGTGGAGAAGCTGAAAGAGGCAGAGCCGAAACGGGCGCGGCTCAGCGGCGAGCAGGTCCAGGTCCTCTTGCAGGCTGCCGGTCAGCACCGCACGCTGATCGCCACCGCGATCATGGCCGGGGGCTTGCGGGTGTCCGAGCTGACTCACTTGCGCTGGCGCGACCTCGACCTCCGCAATGGCCTGCTAAATGTCAGCACCTCCAAGACAGCCGCCGGAGTCCGCCAGGTCGTCCTTGAGCCTGAGCTTGTGCAACTCCTCCGCGAGCACAAGGTCGCCGCGAAATGGAGCGAGCCGGATGACTTCGTCTTTGCCGGTCGCATCCGAGAGCAGCCGCGTGAGCGCAACCGCGTCCGCACACGCATCCTCTACGGCGCAGTCGAAAAGGCCAACGAGCAGTTGGCGACTGAAGACCGGCCACCGTTGCCCGATGGCATCACCTTTCATTCCCTGCGCCGCACCTACGCGGCGCTACGCGCTGAGCTGGACGAGCATCCCGCGATCACCGCCGCGCAGATGGGCCATCGAGACCCGCGCATGACCTTGCGCGTCTACACCGACGTGACCGGGATGAAGCCGCAAACACGGATGGGAGGGCTGCTGGGCGAGGGAGACTGGGCACAAAAGGCACCAGTGCCTAATGAAACGGATGCCAAGGGGGACAAGACAGAGCCGAAAAAAGTGCCTGAAAAGCTCACAGATGCAGGCACTTCTAGTTACGGGAGCGACGGGACTCGAACCCGCGGCCTCCGGCGTGACAGGCCGGCGCTCTAACCAACTGAGCTACGCCCCCAGAGATCAGGGCAGTGGCTGCCCTGCGGGGATTATCTCAGGGTCGCTTGCTTGTTGGCTTTGCCGCGTCGATTGAGCGCGGTTTAGGGCCTTGGGCCGGGGTCGATCTCGTCGGCCTTTGCCGGCAGGGACGCTGAGAGCGGCCTGGTTGGCGGAGCCGCTCGGCTTGAGGCGGCGCCTCCGGCGCCTGTCTTTGCGCCGGCGGCCGACCAGGGCTGGCGGATCGGTTCGATCGTGAGCAGGGACTGCCAGGTCGCGGTGCCGATCGCTCCGTCCGCGGGGAGGCCGTGGTTGGCCTGAAAAGCGCGGACTGCGGCGTAGGTCTGCTTGCCGAAGATCCCCGTCACCGGGACTTCCAGGCCTGCCCCGAGCAGGTGCTCCTGGGCCCAGACGACCAGGTCGCCCTTGCTGGCGCGCTTGAGGATCGGCTGAGTCAGGGCGGGCCGGTAGCCGACTATCGGGCCCGCCGTGGTGGCGCCGAGGGCGCTCCAGCCTGCCGTGCTCGTCTCCTGCCAGTCCCACCAGCTCGGCGGCTGGCCGCCGAAGCTCTGGGCGAAGCGGCGGAAGCGGATCAGGTCGCCGCGGCCGGGGGCTTCGTAGGTCTGGCCGATCGGGTAGATCGGGTGGCCCCAGAGGCGGTTGAAGAGGTAGGTGTGCTCGTAGACGGCGCGGACCGAGGCGCCGATCGCCTTCCAGTACATCTGCGGCTGGTTGTAGGTCGCTCCTCCTGGGCCGAAGAAGACCGAGTAGGGGAAGGAGGGGTGGTAGTCGACGTAGGGGAAGCCGGCGAGGGAG
>DATCBF010000392.1:0-7758 GCA_036512025.1 Solirubrobacterales bacterium | reverse complement strand
GGCGGCCACTCTCCCGTTTCGGCCAGGGCAGGGTCGCGCCGTAGGGGTTGGCGGGGTCGGTCGCGGCGAGCACCATGTAGGAGCCATCGGCTTCGGGCAGCGAGCGCAGGCGCTCGACCGCGCCCGGCAGCGCGAACTGGGCGCCGCCGAGGCCCTCGACGAAGTAGCCGCGGCGGGCGGTGCCGAGGAGCTCGAGGTTGCCGAGCTCGGCGTAGAGGGTCGAGAAGCCGCCCGGCACGCCCTCGGCGAGGACCGTCTCGCGGGTAACGATCCCGTGGCGCTCCAGCATCAGCTCGGCCTGGGCGCGCAGGCGCGGGCCGCCGCCGGGGGCGTTGGCGAAAAGCGGCGCGGTCAGCGACCAGCGGCCCTGCACGGCGGCGCCGGCGGTCGAGCGGCGACGGGCGAAGCGGCGGCCCTGGCGCTCGGAGGGCGGCACCGCGCGCAGGCGCGGCGCGCGCAGCGGCGAAAAGGCATCGTTGGTCACCTCCCCCGACCAGGCGAGGTCCCAGAGCGCGGTGTGCAGCTCCTCGGTCGGGTGGTCGAGGTCGGCGAGCAGGTCGAGCCAGAAGTCCGGGCCGGCCCCGAGGCGCTCGCGGATCGCGTCGTGGACCTCGCCCTCGGGCCGCTCCAGCTTGACGTTGGCCGGCGGCGGCCCGGCGAGGCGGACGTCTTCGCGGAAGTAGAGGGCGACGCGGCCGTCGCTTCGCCCGAGCGATCCGGCGCCGACCCAGACCACCTCGCCGCTGGTGCAGAGTTCGTCGAGCCAGACCGTCGAGTAGGCGCCGAGCCGGCGCGGCAGCACGTCGTTCTCCCAGACTTTGGGCGTGAGGGCAACGCCCTGCAGCGGCACCAGCGCCTCGCGCAGGCGGTCGGGGCCGGCGCCGGCGCGGCGGTGGGCGTCGACGTTCTGCCAGCTCGGCAGGAAGCGGGCGAGCTGACTGCGGTCGGTGGCTTCGACCTCGCGCCGCAGATGGGCAAGGCTGGCGCGGCGAACCCGGCGCAGCACTTCGGAATCGCACCACTCGCGCTCGCTGCCGCCCGGCAGCAACTCACCGCGGACCAGGGCGCCGGCTCGCTCCAGCTCGCGCAGTGCCGGGGCGGGATCGACCCCGTAGCGGGCGGCGGCCTGAGCGGTCGGGAAGGGGCCATGGGTGCGCGCGTAGCGGCCGAAGAGGGCGCCCATCGGGTCGGGGCGTTCCTCGAGGAAGCTCTCCGGCAGACCCCCAGGGGGCGGCACGCCGAGCGCGTCGCGGTACAGGCCCGCGTCCTCGGCGGCGATGTAGCGCTCCTCGCCGGCGATCCGCACCACCGCGGCGCGGCGCTCGGAGACCAGCTTCTCCAGCATCGAGGTGGCCGAGTAGCCCTCCACGACCCTCTCCTCGCACTCGGCGGCGGTCAGGTCGCCGAGGTTGCGCAGCACCTGCTGCAGGGCGTCGCGATCGCCGGCACGGCCGGCCTCGGTCCGGTGCTGGAGCTGGGCCTCAACCTCTTCCAGCGCTTCCGGGTCGATCAGCTCGCGCAGCTCCTCCTGACCAAGCAGCTCGCGCAGCAGGTCGCGGTCCAGCGCCAGGGCCGCCGCCCGGCGCTCGGCGTTGGGCGTGTCGCCCTCATACATATAGGTGGCGACGTAGTTGAAGAGCAGCGAGGAGGCGAAGGGAGAGGCAGTCGGGGTCTCGACCTCGACCAGGCTGAGCTTGCGCGAGTGCAGGTCGCGCAGGAGGCCGCCGAGCGAGGGCAGGTCGAGGACGTCGCTGAGGCACTCGCGGTAGGTCTCGAGGATGACCGGGAAGCGGGGGAAGTCGCGGGCGACCTCGAGCAGGCTCTGCGCCTTCAGCCGCTGCTGCCAGAGCGGCGTGCGCTTGCCGGGGTAGGCGCGCGGGATCAGCAGCGAGCGCGAAGCGTTCTCGCGGAAGCGGGCGCCGAACAGAGCTGAGCCGGAGAGCTCGGCGACGACCAGCTCCTCCAACTCATCCGGCTCGATCATCACCAGGTCGGCGGGGGGCGGCTCGTCGGCGTCGGGGAGGTGGATGACGATGCCGTCGTCGGAGGAGATCGCGTCGACCTCGAGGTCGCGCTCGCTGCGGATCTTCTGGCTCATCGCCAGCGCCCAGGCGGCGTGGACGCGGCCGCCAAAAGGCGAGAGGACGCAGAGTCGCCAGTCGCCGATCTCGTCGCGGAAGCGCTCGACCACGATCGTCTCGTCAGAGGGGACGACGCGGGTCGCCTGCTGCTGCTCGCGCAGGTAGGCGACGAGATTCTCGGCGGCGAGGCGGTCGAGGTCGTATTCGGAGGCCAGCTCCTCCGGCGAGCGCGAGACCGCCTCGCGGGCGAAGGCGCCGATCGCCCGGCCGAGCTCCGCGGGACGGCCGATCCCGTCGCCCTTCCAAAAGGGCACGGCGCCGGGTGAGCCGGGCGCCGGGGTGACGATGACGCGGTCGCGGGTGATCTCCTCGATCCGCCAGGTCGTCGCCCCGAGCAGGAAGGTCTGCCCCGGGCGGGCCTCGTAGACCATCTCCTCGTCGAGCTCCCCGACCCGGCGGCCATCGGGCAGGTGGACACCGTAGAGGCCGCGGTCGGGAATCGTGCCGGCGTTGGTGACGACCAGCGAGCGGGCGCCTTTGCGGCCATGCATCTTGCCCTCGGTGCGGTCCCAGACGATCCGCGGCCGCAGCTCGGCGAAGCGGTCGGAGGGGTAGCGGCCGTCGAGCATGTCGAGCACGTTCTCCAGCTGCTCGCGGGAGAGGTCATGGAAAGGCGCTGTGGCAGTCACAAGGCGCTCCACCTCGTCGATCTCCCACTCGTC
This sequence comes from Solirubrobacterales bacterium, assembly GCA_036512025.1. Classification (GTDB taxonomy): domain Bacteria; phylum Actinomycetota; class Thermoleophilia; order Solirubrobacterales; family 70-9; genus DATCBF01. The sequence continues at coordinate 4,955 of DATCBF010000392.1, read as the reverse complement.
CAGCGCCGCCATCGAGACCAGGTGCTGGGCGAGCACGTCGAGCGGGTTCTGCGGGATCGTCGTCTCCTCGATCTCGCCTTCGCGCATGCGGCGGGCGACGACGGCGCACTCGAGCAAGTCGGCGCGGAACTTGGGGAAGATGCGGCCTTTGGAGACCTCGCCGAGGCCGTGGCCGGCGCGGCCGATCCGCTGCAGGCCGCGGGTCACCGACTTCGGCGACTCGACCTGGATCACGAGGTCGACGGCGCCCATGTCGATTCCCAACTCCAGGGAGGACGTCGCGACCAGGCATGGGAGCTGCCCCGACTTCAGCATCTCCTCGACCAGCGTGCGCTCCTCGTGGGAGAGGGAGCCGTGGTGGGCTCGGGCTATTTCCCGGGGGCTACTGGCCGCGGAAGCAGCGTGGCCGGAATGCTCCGTAGCCGGCAGCTCCTGCTCGGGTTCGCCGGCGGCGAGCTCGTTCAAGCGCTTGGCGAGGCGCTCTGAGGCGCGACGGTTGTTGACGAAGATGATGGTTGACGTGTGCTTTTGGACCAGCTTCAGCAGTTCGGGGTAGATCGCGGGCCAGATCGAGCGCTGGTGGACCAGCGGCTCGCCCTCCGGGTGCGTCCCGTCCTCGGACGCGAACGAAGGCGCCCCCGGTTCGGCCATGTCCTCAACCGGAACCACGATCTCCAGGTCCAGCTTCTTGGCAGTCCCCGCGTCGACGATTTTGCACTCCCGCTTCGGACCCACCAGAAACTCCGCAATCCGCTCCAGCGGCCGCTGAGTAGCCGAGAGACCGATCCGCTGAAGCCCAGGCCGCTCCGTCGCGGGGGGTGGCGCGGGTGATGGGGTCGAGGACGGGCCTTCCGCCCGCAGTGCCCCCCCGTCGCCCGTGACAGGACCCGCCGCGCCTGCCGCATGGTCCTGCTGTGTCAGCCGCTCCAACCGCTCCAGAGTCAAGGCCAGATGCGACCCCCGCTTGGACTGAGCCACAGCGTGGATCTCGTCGACGATCACCGCCTCGACCCCGGTCAGGATCTCGCGCACGCCCGAGGAGAGCATCAGGTAGAGCGACTCCGGGGTGGTGATCAGGATGTCGGGCGGGGTTTTACGCATCGCCCGCCGCTCGGACTGAGGGGTGTCGCCGGTCCGCAGCCCGACCGAGATATCGGCGCCGATCCCGCGCAGCGGCGCCCGCAGGTTGCGCTCGATGTCATAGGAAAGGGCCTTCAGCGGTGAGACGTAGACGAGCCGCACGCCGGAGCCGAGATCGTCCCGGCGGGCGAGGCGGTCGATGCCCCAGAGGAAGCTCGCCAACGTCTTGCCGGAGCCGGTCGGGGCGCAGATCAGCGCGTTGGCGCCACCGGAGATCGCCTCCCAACCGCCCGCCTGGGCGGGGGTCGGCCCCTCGAAGGAGGACTCGAACCAACGCCTGACCGGCGCGCTGAAAGGCGCCAGCGGGTCAGACTCCACGGTCAGTTTTACGTCGGTGGCCAACCCACCGATCTTACGCAGCCCCCATCGGCGGGCCTATTTCTCCCGTCTGAGGCCCATCGTCGCGGCGAGTTACGGAGTGCCGCCGGCGAACTTGACGTAGGCCTTCCAAGCCGGCTTCGCGACGAAGCCTTTCCCGAACAGGCCCGAGCCGTCGCAGAAGTTGCAGGATCCGGCCTGATCGTCGACCGAGAACCAGAAGACGCGCTTGATCTTCCATTTCGCCTGATGGCTGGAGAGCAACCCGAAGGCGCCCCGGAGCTGAGTGGCCTGGCCGGCCGGCCCCTTGGCAAAGGAATTGGAGCCATCGGAGGCCGGCGGCCCGGAGCTCCAGCCGAGCTCGGTGATCCAGAGGCCCTTGGCGACGTCGTGGTTCAGTTTGAGGATCGTCCGGATTTCTTCGATGTCGGGAGTCAGGGACTGGAAGCGCCCCGAATAGGGGTGCAAGGCGACGCCATTGAACTTGGACTTGATGCCGGGCGTGGTCTTGTACATCTGGTCGAGGAAGTCGGTCGCGAAATAGGCCTCCGGCGGTTTCACTTTCAAGGTCGCCTCGTTGGGCCTGGCAAACATCCCGCCGAGAATGATCTGCGCTCCCGGGTCGGCGCTTTTGATCGCCGAATAGGAGAGCTTGACGAGCTTGCCGTATTCGGCTGGATTCGGATGGGCGACGAAATACTCGAAGTTCTCCTCGTTCCAGATCTGCCAGGTGCGAATCGGCCGCTTCGGGACTTCCGGGTTGGCAGCCCAGAAGCTGCCATTGGGGCCGTAACGCAGCACCGCCTGGGTGACGAAGTTGGTCCAGCCGGAGCGCTGCAGGCCCGTCCTGACGGGAAGGTTCGAGGGGCTGCCCCAGCGCTTGTTCACCGGCACCGCCCAGGTAGGAGCGCCCGAGAGGAACGGCAGCACTTCGAGCCCGGCGATCGAGTCAGCCCTGACGATCGCGTCGACGCTGGACCAGTCGAAGGCGCCACCAGGGGTTGCCTGGACGGAAGGCCAGCCGATCGGCATGCGAATTGTGTCGACGCCGCCGCGCTTCAGCCGCTGCAGCTGTTCCAGGGTGGGCGTAGCCTGGGGCACGACCCCCCAGAACTGAGCGGGGACGGCCTCGGCGACGCTCGCGAACGAGCAAAACCCCACGACGAGCGCCAGGGTGGCCATGCAGGCACGCAGTCTTCTCGTCATTTGCTTCCTCCCTGTCGGCACGGGCTAGCTTGCCTTCGGCGAAACAGCTGCGCCAGGCCCGTCGCCACCCTGGCGACGCTGCCTGATCACGACCGCTCCGATCGAAATCGCGGCGAGAGCCGCGAGCGCGATCAGAATCGGAACCACGGGCGAAGAGCTTCCACCTGAGGACGAGGCGGGCGGGCTGACGGGCTTGTTCGAGTCCACCGAACCGTCCTGCTTGGAAACGGTCGAACCCTTGCCTGAGCCGGTCTGGGGGGCGCTGTCGTTGCCAGGCGTGCTTGGATTGGTGTTCGCCGATGGTGAGCCACCTCCCCCAGAGCCGCCTCCCTTCGAGCCGGAGCCTTCGGCGCCATTGGGAACCTGCGCGCCTCCGCCCCCCGCATTGGATGCGTGCCCAGTGGGTTCTGAGTGAGAGTGGTGAGTCGGAATTGCGCCGGTTGCGGTAGGCGGAGCTTCGCTGTATTCGATTCCCGTCGCTTCGGTGGCCTGTGCCACCGGTACAAAACAGACCAATGCCAGCAGAGCAAGCACTGACAGAAGCCCGAAAGCTGAGTGGCCCGAGCGGCGGGCCTGGCGGCGGCGTGTCTGATTCATGGCGGGCAAGGTTAGACCAAACGGCGGCGTTGATCGCTCCGATCCTCCTGATCGGCGCTCTGGCGCTGGGCGGGGGCGGCTACGGGTTGAGCGAGCGTCATATCGCGGGGCTGGCAGTGTGGCTGCTGGTGGTCGGCCTGCTGGCGCTGGGAGCCGCATCGCGCGCGACGTTTGGCCGTCCGTTCTACTGGGCGGGTGGGCTGATCGTCGGTCTGGCGCTTTTGTCTGCACTTTCATCCCTTTGGTCGGGGTCGACTGAGCTGAGCGTCATCGAGGCGGACCGGATTCTGGTCTACCTCAGCTTCTTCCTTGCCGCCTTTCTCATCGCCCAAACCGACGAAAGGCGCCAACGATTCGCTGAAGGCCTGACAATTGCGGCCACGCTGGTTGCCCTTCTGGCTCTGAGCGGTCGTCTCCTCCCTCACGTCTTCGAGTTTGCCGACACCCTCGGCTCCTCAGGCGCGCGTCTGGGCTATCCACTTGGCTACTGGAACGCAAACGGGGCGATGTTCGGAATCGCCACCGCGCTGCTGCTATGGACCAGCCGCCGCGCGGCCTTCGCCGCTTTGCGCTGGTTCTCGGTCGGCGCCATGCCCGCCGTCCTGCTCGCCCTCTATTTCACCTACTCACGCGGGGGCTTGCTGTCTCTCCTCGTCGCCGCCGGCTGCCTGCTGGCCCTCTCCAAGGACCGGCTCTGGCTGTTGGCCACCCTCGGGGCCGGGCTACTCGGGGCGCTTCCGGCCGTGCTCGCGGTGCAGGCCCGGAGCGGCCTGGCCAACAACTATCCGGGCCAGGAAACAATCGACCAGGGGGTGACAGTGCTGCTGATCCTGCTGGCGGGGGCTGCTCTGGCGCTGCTGCTCTATGCCGGACTGCGGCGAATCGAGAACAGGGACGGAGGGCTGACCGGCCACGCGGTGCGGCTCTCCCGGAGCCCGGTCGTGCTGAAACGGGTCGCGCTGGGGCTCGCGGTCCTCGCGGTCGGCGCCACGATCGCGGTCGGCGGTCGGGCCTGGGATCAGTTCTCCAGCTCCGACATCCAGTTTCCCAGCAATCCCGAGAACCACTTCCAGCAGCTCTCGGGCGCCGGGCGACATGACTTCTACCGGGTGGCGGTCGACGCCTTCAGAGAAGAGCCGCTGATCGGCCACGGCGCCGGCACCTATCAGTTCTCCTGGACCCAGCTGCGCTCGATCGACATGCCCGTCCACAACGCCCACTCGCTCTACCTGGAGGCATTCGCCGAGCTCGGCTTGCTCGGCGGCCTGCTGGTCCTGGCCCTGGTCGGAACCCTGCTCTGGACCGGGTTTGCCGCCTGGCGCGCCGCGGCGGAGCCCGAGCGCGACCGCTACGCCGCCCTGCTTGCGGCGATGCTGGCCTTCGCGGTCGGGGCCGGCTTCGACTGGTTCTGGGAGATCGCCGGCCTCGGGGCAGTCTTTTTCCTCGCCGCCGGTGTCGTGGTCAGTGTGAGATGCGCGCAGCTCGCATCCGGCCCGCGGGGGAAAAGGGAGGACGGGCGCCGCTTCGGATTGGCGGTCGCCGGCCTCGTGATTGCCTGGATCAGCGCGATCGCGCTGATCGGCCCCCTGCTGGTCCAGCATGAGCTGAAGTCGAGCCAGGCGGCAGCCGCGGGTGGGAACTTCGCAAGCGCAGTCAACCATGCCGACACCGCCCGCTCGGTCGAGCCATGGGCC
>DATCBF010000391.1:0-3646 GCA_036512025.1 Solirubrobacterales bacterium | reverse complement strand
CCCACAGGGCGGCCAGGCCCGTCCCCCACCAGCCCCTACAGCTGCAGGCTCTTGACCTGCAAGAGCTCCTCAATTGCGAAGCGCCCGTTCTCGCGGCCGTGGCCGGACTGCTTGTAGCCGCCGAAGGGCGCCAGCGGGTTGAAGGCGCCGCCGTTGATCTCGATCTGGCCGGTGCGCAGGCGCTTGGCGACCGAGATCGCACGCTCCTGGTCGCTCGACCAGACGCCCCCGGCCAGCCCGTAGACCGTGTCGTTGGCGATCCGGATCGCATCCTCCTCGCCGTCGTAGGGCTGGATCGCCAGCACCGGGCCGAAGATCTCCTCCTGGGCGATCGTCATCTCCGCGGTCACGTCGGAGAAGACGGTGGGGCGGACGAAGTAGCCGCGGTCGAGGCCGTCGGGGGCGTCCTCGCCCCCGGTCACCAGCTTGGCGCCTTCGGCCTCGCCCTTGCGGATGTAGGCCCGGACGCGCTCGCGCTGGACATCGGAGACGAGCGGGCCGAGCCGGGTCGAGTCCTCGAAGGGGTCACCGGGCGTGAACGCCTCGGCGGTCGCGGCCGCGATCTGCTCGGCTTCGGCCAGCTTCTCGCGCGGGACGAGCATCCGGGTCAGGGCGCTGCAGGTCTGGCCCGAGTTGAGGAAGCACTTGGCGACGCCGTCGGGGACCGCCTTGGAGAGGTCGGCGTCGTCGAGGATCACGTTTGGCGACTTGCCGCCCAGCTCCATCGCGACCGGCTTGACCGAGGCCGAGGCGAGCTCGCTGACTCTGCGGCCGGCCCTGGTCGAGCCGGTGAAGGAGATCATGTCGACCCCGGGGTGACCGGCGATCGCCTCGCCGACCACCGGCCCAGTGCCGGTGACAAGGTTGAAGACCCCGGCGGGAAGCCCGACTGCCTCGATCACCTCGGCAAGGATGAAGGCGTTGAGGGGGACGATCTCGCTCGGCTTCAGCACCACGGTGCAACCGGCGGCGAGCGCCGGCGCCACCTTGCAGGCGATCTGGTTCAGCGGGTAGTTCCAGGGCGTGATCGCGCCGAGCACGCCGACCGGCTCGCGCAGCACCCGCGAGTTGCCGATCTCCTGCTCCCAGGCGACTTCCTCCATCAGCGCCGGCATCGCCGCGAACTGGCCGATCGGGAGGCCGGCCTGGATCATCCGGCTCAGGGTCAGTGGCATTCCCAGCTCCTGGGCGATGGTGGCGGCGATCTCGTCGCTGCGCTCGCCGAGGCCGGCGGAGATCGCGCTCAGGTAGCCGGCGCGCTCCTCGCGCGGTGTCTGCGACCAGGCATCGAAGGCGCCGCGAGCGGCAAGCACGGCGCGGCCGGCGTCCTCAGCCGTACCGGCCGGGATCGTTCCCATCGTCTCCTCGGTCGTCGAGTTGACGACGTCGAGCCTCTCGGCGCCGGTCGAGTCCACCCACTCGCCGCCGATGAAGATCTTGTCGCGGACCTGAACCTCTGCTGCCGTTGCCATTCCGTCCTCCTAAGTAGACCGGTCGCCCTCAATCATCCCTCGATTGCTGCGCTGACCACACCATAGGGTGGAAAAGTCAGCAATCGCTGGATGATGCCGCAGTCGCCAAGGCCGGGGCGAGCTCTTCCGCTCCCACGCCGGGGCCTGGAAGCGCCTTCGCGTCGCGCGCGTTCAGCACCTCGCCGCAGCTCTCGCAGGTCCCGCGATCGCTGACAGCGCCGCCGCACCCCTTGTGGACGATCAGCATCGGCGGCCCGGCGGGTCCGGTCGAGTGGCGGTCGCCCCATCCCTGCAGGGCGACCAGCGCCGGCCAGAGGTCAAGCCCCTTCTCGGTCAGGAAATATTCAAAACGCTCGGGCCCGCTCTGGTAGGCGCGGCGCTCGAGGATGTCCTCCTCGACCAGGCGCTGAAGGCGGGCGGAGAGGACGTTGCGGGCAACGCCAAGGCTTCGCTGCAGCTCGCCGAAGCGACGCTGCCCGTTCATCACGTCACGGACGATCAGCAGCGACCAGCGCTCTCCTACGACTTCCAGCGATTTGGCAATAGAGCAGACCTGGCCTGGATAGTCGTTGCGAAGCACAACGTGATTTTCGCACACACGGTTGCTTCAAGCAACTGACTGAGATAAAGTGGCGCCAGTCATGAGTTGCTTGATGCAACCGTGTCCACGATTCGATCGGAGGCGTCGCAGATGAGGCTGGTTCCAAGACATAGGCACACCCACCGAGACAAGGCTCCGCGGATCTCGATCAGCCAGGCCGAGATCACCGCCGACCTGCTCTATCCGGCGAGCCGACCGGCGGCTTACCAGGCGTCAGCCCGCGGTCGCCGTGGAGGCGCACGATGAGTGACGGGACCGACACCGCGGTGGCCAGCGCCGAAGCATTCGCGGCCGAGAGCCCGGAGACGACCCGCACCCGCACCCTGGTCTGGCAGGACCCGGTGCCGACGGCCGCGGCCGGGGCGACGATGACGGGCATGGAGTACATGGAAGCCGTATCGGCCGGGAAGGTGCCGCCGCCACCGATCGCGGTCTTGATGAGGATGCGCCCGGCTGAGCTCTCCGAGGGCCGCTGCGTGTTCGAGGGCGAGCCCGGCGAGGAGCACTACAACCCGATCGGCGTAGTCCACGGCGGCTACGCCGCGACGCTGCTCGATTCGGCGCTCGGCTGCTCGGTCCACACGACCCTGCCCGCCGGCGTCGGCTACACCTCGCTTGGCCTTGAGGCCAAGTACGTGCGCCCGATCACCCGCGACACCGGCCGCGTCCTCTGCGAGGCCAACGTCCTCTACCGCGGTCGCAAACAGGCCACGGCGGAGGCGACCCTGACCGCGGCGGACACCGGCAAACTGCTCGCCCACGGCAGCTCGACCTGCATGATCCTGGGCGGCTGAGGCTAGGAGGAGGACTCTTGGGCGAGCGCCACCAGTAACCTGACGCCGAAGCCGCTGGCGTCGTTGCCGGTGTACTCGCGGCCGACGTCCCAGGCGGTGCCGGCGATGTCGACGTGGGCCCAGGGGGTCTCGCCGACGAACTCCTCGAGGAAGGAGCCGGCGTAGATCGTGCCCGCCTTGCGCTTGGCCGAGGCGTTGACGAGGTCGGCGACGGTGCCCTTGGTCAGCTCCTTGTACTCCGGGTGCAGGGGCAGGCGCCAGGTCAGCTCCCCGGTTGACTTGCCGGCCTCCTCGACTTCTGCCGCCAGGCCATCGTCGTTGGAGATGACGGCTGCGTAGGTCGAGCCGAGCGCGATCAGGACGGCGCCGGTCAGCGTCGCCAGGTCGACGACCCGCTCCGCTCCGAGCTCGACCGCGTAGGCGAGGGCGTCGGCGAGGATCAGACGGCCCTCGGCGTCGGTGTTGTTGACCTCGACCGTCTTGCCGTTGTACTGGGTGATGATGTCGCCGGGCTTGATCGCGGTCCCGGAAGGCATGTTCTCGGTCGACGGCACCACCGCGAGGAGGTCGATCGGCAGGCCCAGCTCGGCGATCGCCGCCACGGCCTCCAGCACCGCCGCCGCCCCGGACATGTCGTACTTCATCTCCTGCATCCCGGCGCCGGGCTTGAGCGAGATGCCACCGGTATCGAAGGTGACCCCCTTGCCGACCAGGCCCAGGGTCGGGCCGGAGCCGCCGCCGGAGTAGCGCAGGACGATCAGGCGCGGATCCTCCTCGCC
>DATCBF010000390.1:0-6165 GCA_036512025.1 Solirubrobacterales bacterium | reverse complement strand
GCGCCTGGCCGGCGTGGTGGGCCGCGGCGGCCGATACACCGTGCGCCTGCAAGCCGCTGGACAAGGCATCCGGCAGCCCGCTGGCCAGGCCGACGATCAGCAGGGTGAAGAAGATCCCGACCGAGAGCACCTGGGCCGAGTTCTGGAAGGTCTGGTTCATGCCGCCGCCGGCGCCGCGATCGGCGGCGGGCAGGCTGTTCATCACCGCGGCCCGGTTGGGCGAGGCGAAGAGCCCCATCGAGGCGCCGGTGAGGAAGAGGATCAGGGCGAAGGCCCAGTAGCTGAAGTCGGTCGGCAGCAGCATCAGCAGGCCGAAGCTGAGCGCTGTCCCGAGCATGCCGCCGGTGGCGAAGGGCCGGGCGCCGTAGCGGTCGGAGAGGAAGCCGGAGACCGGCCCCACGATCAGCAGCCCCAGGGTCAGCGGCAGCATGTAGATACCGGCCCACAGCGGCGTCTCGGTGAAGCTGTAGCCGTGCTCGGGCAGCCAGATGCCCTGCAGCCAGATGATCAGCATGAACATCAGGCCGCCGCGGGCGATCGCGGCAAGAAAGGTCGAGAGGGTGCCGAAGGTGAAGGCGCGGATGCGGAACAGCGCCAGGCGGAACATCGGCTCCGCGATCCGCCGCTCGACGACGACGAAGGCGATCAGCGAGACGATCGAGCCGGCGAGCAGGGCGATCACCCGCGGGCTGCTCCAGCCGGTCGGGTGGCCGCCGTAAGGGCGGATCCCGTAGGTGACCGCGACCATAACCAGGATCAGGCCGAGGGCGAAGGTGACGTTGCCCCACCAGTCGACCGCGGCTCGGCGGGGCACGCTGCGCTCCTCCAGTTTCAAATAGGCCCAGACGGTGCCGAAGAGGCCGACCGGGACCGAGATCAGGAAGACCAGCCGCCAGTTGATCGGCGCCAGCAGGCCGCCGAGGATCAGGCCGACGAACATGCCGCTGACGCCGACGATGTTGTTGATCCCCAGCGCCATGCCACGCTGATCGGCCGGGAAGGCGTCGGTGATGATCGCCGCAGCGTTAGCCAACAGACAAGCCCCACCCACCCCCTGGACGATGCGGAAGGCGATCAGCCAGGTGGCGCCCGCGGTGCCGGTCATCCAGGTCACCGCCAGCAGCAGCGAGGCGACGGTGTAGATGACGAAGCCGAGGTTGTAGATCCGGACCCGCCCGTACATGTCGCCGAGCCGCCCGAGGCTGACGATGAGAACGCTGGAGACGACCAGGTAGCCAAGGATCATCCAGAGCAGGTAGAAGCTGTTGGCGGGAACAAGCGGGTCGAGGTGGATGCCGCGGAAGATGTCGGGCATCGCGATCAGAGTGATCGAGCCGTCGAGAGTCGCCAGCAGCACCGCGAGGGTGGTGTTGGAGAGCGCGATCCACTTGTAGCGGTCCTGCATCGCAAGCCACTATACCCAGGCAAACTGTGTAGTTAACCTGTGTAGTTGCGCGCTATATTCCCTTGATGGCGACGACAAAAGCAGAGCCGGCGCCGCTGGCGAGCGAGCTGCGGGTCGTGCTCGGGCAGTTGATCCGCCGCCTGCGGGCCGAGCACCGTTTCCCACTCTCCCAGGGAACCGTCCTCGGCCGGCTCGATCGCGAGGGCTCCCAGAGCGTCAGCGACCTCGCCGTCGCCGAGCGCGTGCGCCCGCAGTCGATGGCTCAGACCGTCGCCGACCTCGAGCGCCCCGGCCTGGTCGAACGCCGGCCCGACCCCGACGACGGCCGCCGCGCCCTGGTCATCCTCACCGAGGCGGGCCGGGCCGAGTTGGAAGCCGACCGCCGCCACCGCGAGGGCTGGCTGGTGCAGGCGATCGAAGACCTCTCGACCGGCGAGCAGGCAACGCTGGGAGACGCAACCGAGCTGCTCAGGCGCCTCGCCGAAGCCTGAGCTCAGCGACCGCTGGAGCCGAAGCCGCCATCGCCACGAGCGGTTGCGGCGAGCGCGGCCGACTCGATCGGCTCGGCGAGCACGATCGGCGTGATCACGAGCTGGGCGATCCGGTCTCCCGGCTCGACCTTGAAGGTCTCGGCCGGGTCGGTGTTGAGCAGCAGCACCCGCAGCTCGCCGCGATAGCCGGCGTCGATCAGCCCGGGGGCGTTGACCAGGGTGATCCCGTGTTCGCGAGCGAGGCCCGAGCGCGGCAGGACCAGGCCGGCATGGCCGTCGGGAATCTCGACCGCGACCCCGGTGCCGACCCCCCAGCGCTCTCCGGGCCCGATGTGGGCGGCCTCGGAGGCGTAGAGATCGAGCCCGGCGTCGCCGGGGTGAGCCCGCGTCGGCAGGGTCGCCCCATCGCTCAATTTCGACATCCTCAGCTCCATCGGCGTCGAACCCTAGACGACGGCGAGATCGTCAAAGCGGTGCAGCTCGGCGACCGGCACCTTGGCCCGGACCAGAACCCCGTCCTCGCGCTCGGTCCGGTCGAGGTCGCCGGCAACCTCGTGCAGTTCGTGCAGTCGCCCGCCTTGGGCGTAGGGGACCAGCAGCTCGACCTCCGCCAGCGTGTCCGCGAAGGCCGTCTCGATCGCCAGCCTCAGATCCTCTATCCCCTCGCCGCTCAGGGCCGAGACGAGCACCGCGTCGGGGTGATGGACGAGCACGTCGTGACGGGCATCCTCGTCGAGCAGGTCGGCCTTGTTGAGGGCGAGCAGCCGCGGCTTCTCACCGGCGCCGATCTCCTCCAGCACCTCGTCGACCGCGCCGATGTCGAGCAGGCGCCGCTCCTCCGGCGCCGCCGCGTCGACGACGTGGACCAGCAGGTCGGCGAGCACTGTCTCCTCCAGGGTCGCTTTGAAGGCCTCGACCAGCTGATGCGGCAGCTTCTCGATGAAGCCGACGGTGTCGGTCAACAGGTAGTCGCGCCCGGAGGACTCGTAGCTGCGGGTGGTGGGATCGAGGGTGTGGAAGAGCCGGTCGCCGACATCGGCCTCGGCCCCTGTGATCGCGTTCAGCAACGTCGACTTGCCGGCGTTGGTGTAACCGGCCAGGGCGACGCGCGGGATCGACGAGCGGTCACGCTGGGCCCGCATCACGCCGCGGTTCTGCTCGAGCCGCTTGAGGCGACGCCGCAGGGCGGCGATGCGGTCGCGGGCGAGGCGGCGGTCGGTCTCGATCTGGCTCTCGCCCGGGCCCCTGGTGCCGATCCCGCCGCCAAGGCGCTCGAGGTGCGTCCACAGCCCCCGCATTCGCGCCAGGTTGTATTCCAGCTGGGCCAGCTCGACCTGCAACTTGCCCTCGGCAGAGTGGGCATGGTCGGCGAAGATGTCGAGGATGACGACGGTGCGGTCGATTACCGGAACTCCCAGCGCCTGCTCCAGATTGCGCTCCTGGCGCGGAGCCAGCTCGTCGTCGCAGGCGACCAGGTTGGCGTCACAGGCGGCGATTTCCGCCTTCACCTCTTCCAGCTTGCCTCGGCCGAAGTAGCGGTCGGGGTCGGGTTTGGGACGCTGCTGAACCGCCTCTCCCGCGGTCGCCACCCCGGCGGTGCGCAGAAGCTCCTTCAGCTCCGCCAGGGGGTCACCGGCCTCGCGGCCGTCGGTGACGCCGATCGCCAGCGCACGCTGCCGCGCCCGCGGATTTGCGATGCCGGCGCCGTTCGCGGTCTCGCGAGTCTCATCGTTGCGGCCATTTCTGGAACGTTCCACCCTGCGTCGATTGTAGGCAGGCTCCCCTCGGGATAGTCTTAGCGGCCTTGAAGGTCTTCGTCACGGGAGGAACAGGCTTCATCGGCGGCGAGGTCGTCCGCCAGCTGCGCGAGCGCGGCGACGATGTCGTCTGCCTCGTCCGCAACCCGGCCAAAGGGAAGGCGGTCGCCGCCCTCGGCTGTGAGCTGGCGGCCGGCGACCTCGGCGACGCCACGGCGATCCGCGCCGGCATGGAAGGCTGCGATGCCGTCATCCATGCCGCCGCCGTATACGAGGTCGGCATCCCCAAGTCCCAGCGGGCGGCGATGCGCGAGGCCAACGTCGGTGGCACCGAACGGGTCCTCGGCGCCGCCAGGGACGCCGGCATCGTCAAGGTCGTCTACGTCTCCACCGTCGGCATCTTCGGCAACACCCACGGCAAGGTCGTCGACGAGTCCTACGAGCATCCCGGCAAGGACTTCACCTCCTGCTACGAGGAGACCAAGTGGGAGGCCCACCAGGTGGCGAAGCGCCTGATCGCCGAGGGCCTTCCCTGCACGATCGTTCAGCCGGGAGGCGTCTACGGGCCCGGCGACACCTCCTCGATCGCCGACCTTCTCGAGCAGTTCCTCTCCGGGAAAATGCCCCTGATGCCCTTCCCCGAGCTCGGCATCTGCCTCTCCCACGTCAACGACATCGCCGGCGGCATCGTCCTCGCCCTCGACAAAGGCAAGGCCGGCGAGACCTACGTGATCAGCGGCCCGGCGACGACGGTGCGCGAGGCGATCGGCATGGTCGCCGCCCTGACCGGGAAAAAGGCGCCCAAGCGGGCGATACCGGTGCCGCTGATGAAGGCGATGATCCCAATCGGGCCTCTCGTCGGCAAGATGATGGGCCAGCCGCCGAACTTGCGCGAGCTGATCTCCTCCGCCGACGGCGTCACCTTCTGGGCCAGCTACGACAAGGCCGCCGGCGAGCTCGGATACGCGCCGCGCGGGCTTGAAGAAGGCCTGCGCCAGACGCTCGAAGCCGAGGGCAAGATCGCCGCCGCGGCGGCCGCCTGATCCACCGAGCAGACCTTGCGACTGATCGACGTAGAGCACCTGGGGCGGCCGCACGTGATCGGCTGCTGGGAGGTCGACGGCGCCCTGGTCGACCCCGGTCCAGAGTCCTCGATCACCACCGTGATCGACGCCCTGGCCGACGAGCGGCCACGAGCGCTGCTCCTCACCCACATCCACCTCGACCACGCTGCCGCGACCGGCGCCCTTGTCCGCCGCTGGCCCGACCTCGAGGTCTACGTGCACGAGCGCGGCGCCCCGCACCTGATCGATCCCTCGAAGCTGCTCGCCAGCGCCGAGCGCCTCTACGGCGCGATGATGGAGACGCTGTGGGGAGAGATCGTCCCGGTGCCCGAAGCCAACGTGAGGGTGCTGCGCGGCGGTGAGACGGCGCTTGGCATGAAGGTTGCCTACACCCCCGGGCACGCCTCCCACCATGTCTGTTACCTGCATGAAGAGAGCGGCACCGCCTTCACCGGCGATGTCGCCGCCGTCCGCATCCCACCCTCGAACCTGGTCGTCCCCCCGACGCCGCCGCCGGATATCGACATCGAGCTCTGGGAGCAGTCGATCGGCATCGTCGAAGAGTGGGCGCCGGAGCGCCTTGCCCTGACCCATTTCGGCGCGGTCGACAGCCCCGCCGAGCATCTCGCCACGGTCCGTGAGCGCCTGCGCGAGGAGGCCGACCTGGCCCGCGATCTCTCCGAGAACGCCTACGAGCGGCGCCATCGCGAGCGGGTTATCGAGGCTCTCGGCGAGGAGACCGCCGCCGAGCTGCTGCAGGCAGTCCCGCCGCAGTACCAGTGGCGCGGCCTCGACCGCTACTGGCGCAAGCGGGCCGAGCGCGAAGCCGCCTAGCTGAGGTGCTCGCGCATCCGCTCGACCGCCTCGGTGATGCGGTCGTCGGGTGTGGTCAGAGCGATGCGGAAGAAGCCCTCGCCGCTCGGCCCGTACATCGAGCCCGGCGAGACGACGACGGCCGCCTCTTCCAAGACCAGCTCGCAGAAAGAAGTCGAGCTGTGGCCCTCCGGCACCGGCGCCCAAACGTAGATCGTCCCCTTCGGCGCGGTCACCTCGACGCCGATCTCACGCAGGGCGGAGACGACCAGGTCGCGGCGGCGGGTGTAGGTCTCGTTCATCCGCCGCAGTGGGCCGCCGGGGCCGCCGAGCGCCGCGGCGCCGGCCATCTGCACCGCCTCGAACAGGCCGGAGTCGACGTTGGTCTTCAACCGCCAGTAGGTCTGGATCGCCTCGGCGTTGCCGAGGATCGCGGCGCAGCGCCAGCCGGTCATGTTGTAGCCCTTGGAGAGCGAGAAGACCTCGACCCCGACCTCCTTGGCACCCGGCGTCGCCAGGAAGCTGGGCGCCACGTAGCCGTCGTAGGTCGTCTCCGAGTAGGCGTTGTCGTGGACGACGAGGATCTCGTGCTCGCGGGCGAAGGAGACGACCATCTCGAAGAACCCGTCGGGGAC
>DATCBF010000389.1:0-2356 GCA_036512025.1 Solirubrobacterales bacterium | reverse complement strand
CGTCGAGGTGGCCGAGCCGCTGCTTCAGTACGTAGGGCCCGCTGAACGCCTTTTCCATCTTGACCTGCTGATCGAGGACCAGCCCGATGAGCAGCGCAAGGGGATCGGTTTCGAGCAGGCGATTGGCCTCAGGATCCTCGGTCCAGACGATGGGCACCCAGGCATTATCCCTCTCCACTTGAGGGGAGAGGGATAGGGAGCGAGGAGTGAGCTCGGTACCACCGCGCAACTCGGCTCCACCAGCCCAAGTACCGGATGCCGTTATATACCTCAGTGCAGAAGCACCCCGATCAGCCAGGCCCCTACCAACCGGGCTCGGCCGAGGACTTCGATCGCCTCTACCGCACCGCCTACCCGCGTGTCTTCCGGACGCTGGTGGCCATCCTGGCCGACCCCGCAGAGGCGGAGGACTGCGCCCAGGATGCCTTCGTCCACGCGTTCAAGGCCTGGAAACGCTGGCGGCCCGACGCCCCTGCCGAAGCGTGGATCCACCGCATCGCCGTCAACTCGGCGATCTCCTACCGGCGCCGCGCGCGCCTGAGGTCGGTTGGTGAGGTAGTGCGGCGCCTCGGGCGCCCATCGCCGGGCCATGACCCAGCGGAGGTGGCAGTGCAGCCAGACCTGCTGGGTGCCCTCCGCACGCTGCCACCGAAGTTAGCCGCAGCCATAGTCCTGAGGCACTACTACGGCTACAACAACCGTGAGATCGCAGCCTCGCTGGGGGTCTCGGAGCGAACCGTCGGCACCCGCCTGCGCCAGGCTGGGGAAAGCCTGCGCGCCATATTGGGACCCGAGATCGCGCATGGCGGCTTCTCACTTGAGGCGCGTTCAGCGTTGTCTTCCCGCACAGAGCACGAGATTTATGCGGATTCCTGAACACGAACCGTTGAGCCCTGGTCTCGAGAAGCGCCTGAAAGCTGCCCTCGACGAGGTGGTGCCGCCCTCCCCGCTGCTCTCCAGCGCACGCTACCGGACGAGCGCCGCCAGGCGCGTGAGCCGGGCGTGGCGTTTCGCGCCGGCGCTCGTCGCGGTTGGCGCGGCTGCGATGGCGATCACCGCTACGGCAGCAACGGGCAGCCCGAATCCCTCCATCTGGAGAGACCTGGCGGGAACGGTGATCCGGAACGTCAGCCACTTCCCGGGTCCAAGCCCGAAAGCTGCGCAGAGCCCGAAACCACAGGTTCGGGCGACACCGCCAAGCCAGGGAGCCGGGTCCAGCCACGCGACCCCGCCGAGCGGTCGCGACAACGAGCCAAAGCCGTCGCCGGAGCCGGTCTATAGATCGGGACCGTGGCCAAGCCCCGGCCCCAATCCCCCGCACGAGCGCCCGGGACCATCCCCGACAGCAGATCACTCGGGCGATCACGGGTCTTATCCGTCGCCGACTCCTCGCGATTAAGCCGGGGATTGACCAGCGCCGCTTCCGACTTTCGCTGACGAGAGCGTTACCTAGCATCGACCGGCCCAAAAACCGGCTCACCTAGGAGGAATCGAATTGCGACGATCCGGAATCATCAAGGTTGGAGCTGCGACAGTCGCGGCAGGGGCAGGAGTGATCCTGGCGATCAGCTCAGTCATGGCACATACGTCGCAGGCTGCGACGGTCCACGTGCCAAGCAAGTCCGTGGTGGCGAGCTTCATGGTCACCTTCGAGGACAAGCAGGACGCCGCTGAGGCGGCCGCGCTGCTGGCTGCCGAGCAGAATAAGGCGGCGAAGCTTGCCGCGAAGCTCAAGCACGACGCAGCGGCAACTGCGGAAGAGGCTGCTGAGTCGACGACCGATGAGGCTGCGGAGCAGGCGGCAAAGGCTGCTGCGGCCGCCGCGGCGGCGGCTTGCAAGGCCACCGACCAGCCTGAGGACACGACCGAGAAGGCTAACGACCAGTCCGAAGACAAAGCGGAAACACCTGGCGCCAACGACGCGGCCGAGGACACGGCTGAGAGGGCCGCGGACGCGGCTGAAGATGCCACCGAAGTCCCGTGCGGCAACGGGGAGCACCACACTGTTGTTGTTGTCAAGCACGGCGACAACGACAACGAAAAGCCGGGCTCTGGCGGAGCGCACGGCGACCACTAACTGACCTAGATTCGAAAAGAGCTCGGCGCCGCGCGCCGGGCTCTCCTTTTTTAGCCCTTTCTCCGCTGGACGAACTGGAAGCCGAACCGCCCCTTAACGCAAAGGTGGCCGGCGGTGACGCTGTGGTCGAGAGGAGAGGTCACCTTCACTATCGAGTTGTCCTGCACGTGGAGCTCGAGCATGCAGCCCACCCCGCAGTAAGGACACACCGTCTCGGTCACCTTCTGCTGCGACTCGTCCCACGTACCGGCCTGGCGCATGTCGTACTCGCTCTTGAAC
>DATCBF010000388.1:0-3509 GCA_036512025.1 Solirubrobacterales bacterium | reverse complement strand
CGGACGCAAGCCGATCCACCTGCTTGAGCCGGACCAGCGCAAGAAGGTGGTCGAGCTCAAGGGCCTCCACATCGACATCGGCGCCGCCGATCGCGACGAGGCATCAGAGCTGGTCGGCGTCGGCGACCCGGTCGTGATCGCCGCCGAGCCGGTGCGCCTCACCGGCGACCGCCTGATCTCGCGTTCGATGGACAACCGCCTCGGCGCCTACGTTGCCCTTGAGGCGCTGCGCCGCTGCCACGAGCGCGACAGCCTCAAAGGCAGCTTCTCGGCGATTGCCGCCGTGCAGGAGGAGATCGGGCTCTTCGGCGCCCGCACCTCGGTCTTCGAGGTGCGGCCCGACCTGGCGCTGGCGGTCGACGTCACCCACGCCACCGACGCGCCGGGGGTCGACGAGAAGGAGATCGGCAGCCATCCGCTCGGCTCCGGCCCGGCGATCGGCCGCGGCTCGACGCTCTCGCCTAAAGTCCACGAGCTGCTGGTCGAGACCGCCGAGGAGGCGGGCATCGAGTACTCGGTCAGCGCCAGCGGCCGCGGCACCAGCACCGACGCCGACGTGATCCAGATCTCGCGCTCGGGAATCCCCACCGGCCTGGTCTCGATCCCGCTGCGTTACATGCACTCCCCGGTCGAGCTTGTCGACCTCGGTGACGTCGAGGCGACGGTAGAGCTGATCGCCGCCTTCGCGGCGAGGCTCGAGGCCGGCATCGATCTCAGCCGTTAACCCGAGCCGGGAGGGGACTAGTTGACCGAGGGGGTGAGGCCGTCGACCCATACGGCGTCTCGCCCACCCGCCTTCGCCGTGTAGAGAGCGGCATCGGCGCGGGCGACCAGATCGTCGGCGTTGACCCTGTCCGAGCCCGAGACGGCGACGCCAATGCTGACCGTGACCCCGACCCCCGCCGGCCGGCGCTCACGCACCGCCCGCCGCAGGCGCTCGGCGATCTCGACCGCATCGGTCTTGCCGGCTCCGGGGAGGACGACCAGAATCTCCTCGCCGCCGACCCGGTAGATCGAGTCGCCGGCGCGCAGCGAGGAGCGCATCGTGTAGGCGACCTCCTGCAGGACGGCGTCGCCGGTGGCGTGGCCGAGCTTGTCGTTGACGCGCTTGAAGTGGTCGAGATCGCAGAGCAACAACGCGTGCGAGAGCCCGGCGCCGCGACCGCTGGGCTGGCCGTCAATCTCGGCCAGGCGCTGCTCGAGCGCGTTGCGGTTGAAGAGCCCGGTCAACGGATCGAGCGTCGAGCTGCGCCGGTGGGCGCGGTCGGACTCGACCAAGGCGCCGGAGAGGATCACGGTGCTGAGGATCAACGCCATGGCGGTGACCAGAGCCTGACGATGGTCGGCGGCGGCGGCCGGGTCATACAGCACCGTGCTGGCAACGAAGAGGGCGATGATGTAGGCGGTGCCGACGACCATCCCGCGCGGCTCGAAGCGGACTCCCAGGGTGATGGCGGGCAGCGCGAACCAGATCAGCATCGGGCTGACCGGCCCGCCGGTCGAGACCACGGCGCCGGCAAGCAAGAGAGGAAGGATGGCCCAGGCGGCCGCGACCCAGATCGCCGGGCGCCTGCTGGTGTGCATGAAGCGATCGGCGACGGCAAAGCCGCCGAAACCGAACGCGAGCGGAGCGATCCACCACCAGCCCGCTTCCGGACCAATCGCGATCAGGGCGACGGCGAGAACAGCGAAGCAGGCGGTGCGGTAGCGGCGAACCCTCATCTCCATGTCGAGCAGTCGCTCGCGGCGAGCCTCGTCACGCACCGCCGCCAGCGACTCGGCCGAGTGCCCGGAGGAATCAGCGAGGCGGCGCCGGGGGCGGCGCATGGAGGGCTCTGAGGTGTCGCCTCTCGCTTTCACGACCGCCCCATCGGCCCCCGAGCCGCCGTGGTTTAAATCTGCACTCTCGTGGTCAGTTCCTCAGTCGACCAGCTGCAGGTCTTTGGGCAACCCGCTGAGATTGCGACTGCCCTCCTCGGTGACGATCACCAGGTCCTCGATCCGCACCCCGAACTCGCCCGCCAGGTAGATCCCCGGCTCGACCGTCACCACTTCCCCGGCCGCGAGCGTGTCCTCGGAGCGATGGGAGACGCCGGGGCCCTCGTGCACCTCGAGGCCGACGCCGTGGCCGAGCCCGTGGCCAAAGCGTTCGCCGTGGCCGGCGGCGTCGATGATCTCGCGGGCGACGGCGTCGACCGCTTTGCCGGTGGCGCCGGCGACGACGGCGTCGAGGGCGGCGGCCTGAGCCTGGCGCACCACCTCGTAGACAGCGCGCGCCTCCTCGCCGGGCTCACCGGTGGCGAAGGTGCGGGTGCCGTCGGAGCAGTAGCCGTCGAGCTTCGCCCCCATGTCGAAGACGACCAGCTCGCCCTCGCCGATCTCGCGCTCGCTCGGCTCGGCGTGCGGGAGGGCGCCGTTGCGGGCGGCCGCCACGATCGCCGGGAAGGAGGGGTCGGCGCCCAGCTCACGCATCCTCGCTTCGGCGGCGCGGGCGACCTCACGCTCGGTCCGCCCGGCGAGGCCGCGCTCCAGGCTCCAGCGCCAGATCTCGTCGGCGAGCTCGGCGGCGGCGGCGATCGCCGACATCTCGCCGGCATCCTTGACCCGGCGCAGCTTCTCGACCTTGCCGCCGGCGGGGACCGCCTCGACGCCGTCGGCGAGCTTCTCCTTCAAGCGCTTGAGAGTCCGGACCGAGACGTGGTCGTCCTCAAAGCCGATCTTTCCCGAGAGGTGCTCGGCCAGACCTGCCAACCAGTCGGTCGTGAGCGTGACCACCTCCCACTCGTCGACCTCGGCCTCGGCGGCCTCGGTATAGCGAAAGTCGGTGAAGAAGAGGCGGGTGTCGGGCCCGCAGATGCAGGCGCCATTGGTGCCCCCAAAGCCCGTCAGGTAGCCGACGTTGACGAGGTCGGTGACCAGCATCCGGTCGAGCTCGGCCTCGGCCACCAGGGCCGCGAGACGGTCTCCGCGCCCGCGCATCAGTCGCCGGAGGCGCCGAGCTCGCGGGCGACTACCGCGAGCGCGTCGCGGTAGCCGTCGGGGCCCTTGCCGGAGATCTTCGCCAGCACCAGCCCGTCGAAGACCGAGACCTTGCGCCAGTCGTCGCGCGACTCGACATCGGAGAGGTGGACCTCGACCGCGGGCAGGCGGGCGACGTCGAGCGCATCGGCGATCGCGCGGCTGTAGTGGCTCCAGGCGCCGGCGTTGACCAGCGCCGCGTCGGCGACCTCCGGCAGCCGGTGCAGGTACTCGACGAACTCGCCCTCGGCATTGGTCTGGAAGAAGATCGTGTCCAGCCCGACCTCATGCGCCCAGTCGTTGATCTTGGTCTCCAGCTGGTTGAGCGAGAGGCCGCCGTAGATCGCCGGGTCGCGGCGGTCGAGGATGTCGAAGTTGACACCGTGCAGCACCGCTACGCGGTTGTGGGCGATCGTCATCTGCTCAGCTCCTCCACAGCGGCACGGACCCTATCCGGATCGACCAACTGCCCCTCGCGGGGCTCGCCAGGC